>DASQPM010000134.1:0-9221 GCA_035643935.1 Pyrinomonadaceae bacterium
CGCACGCTGTGCGATAGATAAACTCCAACCCGCGCTTGATGGCTGCGTCTCGCACTTTGTTGGGAGGATCATTCACACAAATTATGGGGCAAAGCTTTTGCAGTCGACGAGTTTTGGCTCGCATAATATCGAGACCCAATCGAATCGAGACTCTGCAACGGTTATGCGCCGTGGCTGGAAGAGGAGTATGCGAGTGCAGGCTCTGAGGACCAGCCTTTGAAAGTTTCGAGTTAGGAGTTCCAGATTTTGAGTTAGAGCGAACTCGAATTCAATATGACTATCGGCGAGGTGGGCGAATCATATTAGAGCGGTGAAATAGAGTCAATACGGAAACCGCCAAAGTAATGAGTGACAGGTAACAGGTTACAAGTCAGATAAAAATCAACTTCTTACTTGTTACCTGTAACTTGTCACTTGTTACGGTTCTTTTATACGCTGGTGATCTCGTGCTCTTTCGACTTGCTGAGGTCGTCGATCCTGGTGATGTAAGTGTTGGTGAGTTTCTGCACTTCTTCCAATCCATCACGCTCGTTATCTTCCGAGATTTGCTTATCTTTCAGCATTTTCTTCAGACGCTCGTTGGCATCGCGACGAATGTTGCGCACGGCGGTGCGGTGATCTTCAGCAATCTCGTGGACCTGTTTAGCGAGTTGTTTGCGGCGTTCTTCAGTCAGCGGCGGAATAGGAATGCGAACGAGCTTGCCGTCATTTGAAGGATTCAGACCTAAGTCGGAAGCGCGCACCGCTTTTTCAATTGCCGCTACCTGCGTTTGATCCCATGGTTGAACAGTCAGCATCTGCGGCTCAGGCGCGTGCACCGACGCCATCTGGTTAAGCGGCGTCATCGTGCCGTAGTAATCAACCATCACCGAGTCGAGCAAACTGATGGCCGCGCGCCCGGTGCGCACGGTTGACAGCTTGCGACGAAAATCTTCGATCACCGTGTCCATGCGCGGCTTGGTATCTTTGATAACGTCCTTTTCGCTCATGTCCTGCTCCAAAAAAGTACTGAGTGCTGAGTGCTGAGTCGCGACAAGCAGTTCAGAGTACAAGCTTTAGCTTGCCGCTTGCGCGCGTAGAACACAACCTAAAGGTTGTACTCTGAACTGCTTGACGCTGTGCGAGTACTCAGTACTCAGCGCTCAGTACTATTTATCTACTGATACCCGAGTTCCGACACCTGCCTCGCCGGTAAGAACGCGAATGATGTTGCCCGGCTGTCGCATGTTGAAGACTATGATCGGCAGGTTGTTGTCCATGCAAAGCGAGATTGCCGAAGCATCCATCACTCTCAACTGTCGTTCGAGCACTTCCTGATAGGTGATGCAATCGTAACGTGTGGCAGTCGAGTCCAGCATTGGATCAGCAGAGTAGATGCCCTCAACCTTCGTCGCTTTCAGAATGACGTCGGCCTTGATCTCCAGCGCGCGCAACGCGGCGGCAGAGTCGGTAGTGAAATAAGGGTTGCCGGTGCCGGCAGCGAAGATTACAACGCGAGCTTTTTCCAGATGACGCACCGCGCGTCTGCGGATGAAAGGTTCCGCCAACTGCGGAATATCAATGGCCGACATTACGCGCGTGTTCACGTCTACTTTCTCGAGCGCGTCCTGCAACACTACCGCGTTCATGACCGTCGCCAGCATACCAATGTAGTCAGCGGCCGAGCGGTCCATGTTGCCGGCGCTTCTGGAGACACCGCGAAAAATGTTTCCCCCGCCAACGACGACCGCTATCTCGACGCCCATTTCGTGCACAGCCTTCAGTTGTTCGGCGACCATGCGCGCAACGTCCACGTCGATGCCATAGTTCTGTTCGCCCATCAGGGCTTCGCCCGAGATCTTCAACAGCACGCGGCGATAAGCAAGCGCGGACTTGTCAGATTTGGTTTCGGTAGCGCTCATTGGTCGTCAGTTTCTTAACGCATCTTTGCTAGCGTTTTGCCTCCCACTCGGCTTTGCACAAAAATCACCCATGACTGGCGGCCAGTACCGTTCACAACATTCGCGTAACACTCATCACGCGAAGCGATCTCATTAGCACCGTGGCTTTAGCCCGGTGATAAGGAGGCTTCCACTTCCTTAACCGTTTTAACGGTTTATCCCGACGCCGGAAACCGTTGAAACGGTTGGACAGATCATGATCAGCGGCCGTGGTCACCGGGCTGAAGCCACGGTGCTAATGAGAACGCTCCGCGTCAACTCACGGACTTTTTGTGCAAAGCTGTCCCACTCAGTACTCAGCACTAACTCACCAGCGATGCTACTTCGCTGCCAAAGTCTTCATCGCGCCGATCCAGCCCTTCGCCCATCTTGTAGCGAGTGAACCGCCGAATTGTAATCTTCTCGCCAGTTTTCGCAACCTTCTCGGTTACCAGCTCAGCCACAGTTTTAGCCGGATCTTTGACGAAAGGCTGATCCAGCAAAACCGACTCTTCGTAAAACTTATTAAGACGGCCTTCAACGATCTTATCGATCACCTGGTCCGGTTTATTTGCGTTCTTCGGATCGTTTTTGGCCTGCGCGCGCGCAATCTCGCGTTCCTTTTCGAGATCGCCCGCTGCAACATCATTGCGCGAAACATAACGCGGCTCGGCCGCGGCGACGTGCATCGCAATGTCCTTGACCAACTGCTGAAACTCATCGCCACGCGCCACGAAATCTGTTTCGCAGTTGACTTCCACCAACACGCCGACCTTGCCGCCCATGTGAATGTATGAACTGACGATGCCTTCCGCGGCGATACGACCTTCACGCTTCTTTGCCGACGCCAATCCGCGCTTGCGCAGAATGTCGACGGCCTGCTCCTCATTGCCCTCAGCTTTGACCAGCGCGTTCTTGCATTCCATCATTCCCGCGCCCGTTTTTTCTCGCAGTTGCTTTACAGCTGCGGCCGTTATGTCTACCATGATTACAAATTTCTCCGATTAGTTTTTAAGTCTTTCTCCCTCTCCCAAAGGGAGGAGAAACCCAAGCATACTTTTCAACAAAAAACGCAGCCCGGCGGGAGTCCCGCTTTGGAAGGCTGCGCTCGCCGTTAAGTAAAAATTAGTTCTGGTCGGTTCAGCCAGCGACTACCGATTCCGCACTGGCGTCAACCGGCGCGTCCGCATCAGGCTGTGGCGTATTCGCGGCAGCTTCGGCAGCCGGGGCGGCGGCAGTCTCGCCAGTTTCAGCAGGCTCGACGGCTTCGGGCGCGTTGCTCGCCTCGGGCGTTGTCTGTTCTGCTGTCTCCGCAGCAGGCGCGGGCGAACTTTCATCAGTTACTTCGCCTGTCGCTGCTTCACTGGCGGCGGCTTCTTCCCCGGTTTGCTCCACCACGCCGCCTTCGGTTGCTATCTGTTGACCTTCCACGATTGCGTCGGCAATGCGGGAAGCGAACAAGCGAACCGCGCGCAGCGCATCGTCGTTACCGGGGATGACGTAGTCGATGCCTTCAGGGGAACAGTTGGTGTCTACCACGGCGACGATTGGGATTCCCAAACGATTTGCTTCGGCGACCGCAATCTCTTCCTTGCGCACGTCAATAATAAAAACTATGTCAGGTAGCCGGTTCATCGATTTAATTCCTGACAAGTTCTTGTTCAGACTTTCGCGTTCGCGGTCCAGCTTGATGCGTTCCTTCTTGGTCAGCTTCTCGTAGCGCCCATCAGTTTCCATTGCTTCCAGATCTTTGAGGCGCTTGATCGACTTCTGGACGGTTTGGAAGTTTGTCAGCAGGCCGCCCAGCCAGCGCTGGTTGACGTGGTATTGGCCGCAGCGTTCCGCTTCTTCGCGCACCGCCTCCTGGGCCTGTCGCTTTGTGCCCACGAAGAGCACTGTCTTGCCCTTGTCCTCGGCGATGGCATTCGTCACAAATGCGATCGCGTCGCGAAACATACGCTGCGTCTTTTGCAGATCAATGATGTAAATGCCGTTGCGCTCGCCAAAGATGTATTCCTTCATCTTCGGATTCCAGCGCCGTACCTGGTGGCCGAAATGGACGCCGGCCTCCAGCAATTCTTTCATCGTAACCGAAACCAAACTGTAATCTCCTTTGCAATGAACTGGTTTAATGTACTCACCACAACTGTGGGCCCTTGAAGTTCAAGGACAACCAATCCGAGTTGTGGCAATGGACTCAGAACAGTGATAAGTTAAAAGTAAAGAGTGAAAAGTTAAACACGCTCTACCTTTCACTTTTCACTTGTTACTCTTCACGGTTATCTCTTTGAGAACTGGAAGCGCTTACGAGCGCCTTTCTGCCCATACTTCTTGCGTTCTTTGATGCGCGGGTCGCGAGTGATCAGTCCTGCTTGCTTCAAAGCCGGACGCAGATCGCTGTTGTACTCCATCAGCGCTCGCGTAATGCCGTGACGAATTGCACCGGCCTGTCCGGCCGGACCGCCGCCCTTGACGTTGATCAAAAGGTCAAACTTGCCGGTGGTCTCCGTCAACTGCAATGGTTGACGAATGATCATGCGCAGCGTTTCGTTGGGAAAGTACTGCTCAAACGGCTTGCGATTAATTTTCACTGCGCCATCGCCCGCGCGCAGATAAACGCGCGCAGTCGCGGACTTTCGTCGTCCGGTTCCGTAGTATTGAATATCAGCCACAGCTATATCTCGTCCTCTTTAAACTCTCGTTTGTTATCGGGTTGTGAGCGAGTGAACCTGCGGGCGTTGGGCGGTGTGCGGATGATCGGCGTCGGCGTAAACTTTTAATTTCTTTGCCATCGCCTTGCCGAGTTTTGTTTTCGGCAGCATGCCTTGGACGGCAAGACTAATCACGCGGTCGGGCCGCTTTGCAAACATCTCCTCGGCAGTCACTTCACGCAGGCCGCCGGGATAAAGCGTGTGGCGGCGATACAGTTTCTGCTGCGCTTTCGCGCCTTTCAACACAGCCTTGCGCGCATTGATCACAATCACATGGTCGCCAACATCCATGAACGGGGTCCAACGCGGGCTGCGCTTGCCGGACAGGATGGAAGCGATTTCAGATGCCAAGTGCCCGACAGTTTGACCCGCCGCATCCACTACGTACCATTTTCGTTGACCAGCGAGATCCTTGCCGCTGGGAAAGTATGTTGACATGGTTAACTATCTCTGTTTTCAGTGAATAAAACGCGAACGGTTAGAATACCGAACGGCTAAAAAGGTGTCAAGGCGAGGGCTCTCAAGAGGGTGTAGGGGATAGGGTGTAGCGGTGATGGGTGGTGAGCGTTCAAGCTACCTACTTTAACGAGGTGCGATTCAATGACCGGCGAGTGGCAAGCAAAATTGAGACGCCTAACGAAAAGGGTGTGGAATGCTTATCGACACCCCACACCCTACCGTTCTTTTACCGTGTGGAATGTTGTCTAACCACACCCCACACCCAACACGCTTACACCCTATTCCTGCGGCGGAGGCGTCGTGGTGCTGTCCTTCCGCTTCAGCTTCGGTGGCTCCTGCTTTTCAGCAGGCTTCTGCTCGCTGCCGTCCGGATTCGTAGTTGAATCGTCAGGCGCCGGTTGGCGCCGCTTCAGAGTCGGGCGTCCAGGCGCGCCATCATCTCCACCTGCCAGCACTCCCGCCGTTGTCGCTCTTGCATTTGAAAGCCTTAACAGCTTCGCCTTCACGCGCTGGAATTCCGAAGTGCTGATCACATACTCGTCATGCTCTGGAAAGCGTGCGGCCAACGCCAACGCAGATGCGCGTCGCTCGGGCGGAGCCGGATGCGAGGCGAAAGCGCGCGCAATCACGCCCGGCTTCTTTTTATTCTTGGCTTCCAGCTTCTCAAACATGGTGGCCATTGCTGTCGGATCGTAACCGGCCGCCCACATATACTGAACGCCAAGCCGGTCGGCTTCCTCTTCCGCGCTGCGGCTAAACTTCATGAAGACGCCCAACAATCCGAGTCCGGCAGTGTTCTGATAGATCATTCCGGGAATGCCGCCGATGAAAATCGAACCTCCCAACGCCAGATATTCCAGCAGGTTAGCCTTGGTTTGGTTTTCAACTGCGTGACGCGCGGCCACGTGGCCGGTCTCGTGGGCCATCACGCCTGCCAGCTCGGCCTCGTTGTCAGCGACCAGGATCAAACCTTTGTTGACGTAGAAGAATCCGCCGGGCAGCGCGAAAGCATTAACTTCATCGGAATCGATTACTTTGATAGTGAAGGGAACCTTCGCGTCCGAATGCAACACAATGTTCTGGCCAACGCGATTTACATACTCGGTAATCATCGGATCATCGATGAACTTTGCCTGGCGATCCACTTCCGCCGCCAGCTCGCGGCCCATCCGCACTTCCTTTTCCGTTGAGCCGCTCATCTTGGCGATGATGCCTTTATTGATGTTGCGCTTCCCGATCATGGTCGGGTCGTCGTTCACCGAAAGCGGCTGTTTGGATTTTGCTGGCAGCGGCGGGAGTGCCTTGGTGTCGGTTTTCGTGTCGTTCTTCGCAGTGGTGGCGGTGGCGGTTTGATCCTGCGACTGCCTCGTGCTGGCAGTTTTGTCAGTCGACGGGATTGTCTGAGTTGTCTGAGCGAAGCCGGCAATCGAGCTTAGGATAACTGCGGAAACGAGAATAAATGCGGTACTAATGCGGGAGATGCTGGTCATCTTGAAAAACCTCCAGAGACTTCAAAAACAAACGGGCTGAAAAGGACTCCGGGGAAAAAACTTTCCAGCGGCCACGGATTGAGGGGTTCTGCGCGATAAACTGAATAACCGGATGCGCAGTTTAATGGAAACTGTTTTAGCTATTTTCAACCGCGCAGTCTATGATGCCCGACTCTGGCCGCATGGTTGCGCATATCTTGTCGGTAAATTGGGAAACTCTTTGCGCCGGCTCGGTCCACTCAAGGGGCTCGCTTTGTAATAAGCGGGAACGTGGCCATTATAATGCCTGCGCGCGTAAAAGCCTAAAAACTTGAGGGATTGCGGCTTATTTCCTTTAAGTGCATCCAGTACCGGCGGATCTGATGGGGTCTCGAGGTTGGGAAGGTGGGCTTGCCCCCGCTCTTCTCCGGTTCCCTTCAGGTGACTGGGCGGCAAGACGTCTGACACCATGTCAAAACCCACAATCTCAATCATCGGTGCCGGCCGTCTGGGCACGGCTTTGGCGTTGGCCCTTGCGACGAGGGGTTATCAAATTCGCGCGCTCGCGGCCCGCCGCCCATCACACGCTCGCAAATCGATTTCGCTTGCCGGTCTGCCGTCACAAACTCTTGCCCTCGGCGCCGATCAACTGGAACAACTGCCGCCGAGCGACCTCGTTCTGATAACCACTCCCGACGATGTCATTGGGAGTATCGCGCGAAACTTTGCCAAGCTTCGACGCAGCGCGCGCCACCGCGCCACATTTTTGCACACCAGCGGCGCGCTTTCCTCCGCGGCTTTGTCGCCGCTTGCCAAAGCTGGCTTCCACACCGGCTCAATGCATCCGCTTGTTTCCATCAGCCTGCCCAAAGCCGGAGCCGAAGCTCTGGACGGCGCCTTTTATTGTGTCGAAGGCGATAGCGTCGCAATGCGATTCGCAAAGACGATTATCCGGGATTTGAACGGGACTGCTTTCACTATCAACCCCGAAAGCAAAGCGCTTTATCACGCTGCTGCCGTCATGGCCTCTCCGCATCTGGTTGCGCTGTTTGATCTCGCCAGCCAGATGCTTGCTGCATGCGGGCTAAAAGAAAAACGAGCGCACGAGATTTTGCTGCCGCTGGTTGAGAGCACTTTGAAGAACCTGAAAACTACGGATCCAAAGCGTGCCTTGACAGGAACGTTCGCGCGCGGCGATTTAGCAACCGTCCAGCGTCATCTGAAAGCGTTGTCAACAAAACAACACGCCGAAGCTTTGGAGATTTACAAACTCCTGGGACTACACTCCCTGCAACTCGCTACAAAGAATGGCCTCGATCCGAAACTCGCCAACCAAATCAAGAAGGCGCTGAACCGTAATGAGGCAATACAAACCGTTCAGGCGAACGACCGGCGACTCGCTTAGGCGATTGAGTATCGCCATCATCGCATTGCATGCGATGGTGGGAGTGGCGCATTCGGCGGCGCATGTCCGTCTCAACATCCTCATGAACAGTTGGCAGAACGCTTACATCTTCGTCGTGATAATTTTGCTGCCACTGGTTGCTGCTTATCTGATTTGGAAGCGCGCGCGGCTTGGTTACCTGATCCTGTTTCTTTCAATGCTGGGGGCCTTGTTATTTGGTGGTTACTATCATTTCGTGTTGGCCGGCGCGGACAATGTTAGTACCGTCGGTCACCATGCGTTGAGATCGTGGGCGCAAGTCTTTCAAGGGTCTGCGCTGCTGCTCGCGCTGGTTGAGTTTGCCGGTGTGGTTGCGGGAGTTGTTGGACTGAAGAGCCGTAAATTCGTAAATCGTGAATAGTTAATTGCCGTGCGCAGCGCGTCGAGTCAAAGCGCTGAAGGCGCGGAATAAAATAGCCCAGGGTAAAGCGCGCTTCGCGCGACACCCTGGGATCACTCAAGAGAATTTCCTTTCGACGACCCTCGATGGGTCGGCGTCGCTTTTCATTTCAGTTACCACCACAGCAAAGAAAAAAGGCATTAGAGTAGAGACTGATCCGCCCGACTTCGATACCTCAACGCTTATTCAGCAGCCGAAACAACAACGCCGACCCATCGAGGGTCGGCGAAACCATGTTCGTCGCTCGTGATCCCAGGGTGTCGCGCGAAGCGCGCTTTACCCTGGGCTACAGTCATTTCGCACCTACGGCGCTTTGACTCGAGGCGCTGATAGAGCAATTCAATGAAGAAGCCTGATCCAAAGTCTCGAAGTTGGGAAGCGTGGATTAGCACCCCAGCGGGGCTTCCCCGCTGGGGATTCCGCCTGCCCCGCTCGTTTTGAATGGCAGCCAAAACAGCGGGGGTAAACCACCCTTCCGGACGTCGAGACAGTCATGTTGAATGCTTTGCTTCACTCTAGTCGCTTGGGCGTTACTGAATCAGGGTTCCCTGACAGTCGAGACAGTCATTGTTGAGTGCTTTGCTTCACTCTACTCGCTTGGGCGTTACTGAATCAGAGTTCCCTGAGTGACCTCGAGACATTCATTGTTGAATGCTTTGCTTCACTCTAGTCGCTTTGGAGTTACTGGATCAAAGTTCCCTGCGTCGCCCATACCATCCAGCGCCCGTCGCCGCGGCGGCAAGCTGCCGCACTCCAGAAAAAAAAGGGACAGACTGGAAAGTCTGTCCTACATGGCGTCGTGGCAGTCCAAGGCGCGAA
>DASQPM010000135.1:0-6061 GCA_035643935.1 Pyrinomonadaceae bacterium
CGAGCCGCGCACCACACCAAAATCCGTAACGGCAATAATGTTCTTATGACGAATCGCGGCGGCGGCGAGCGCTTCCTGACGAAAACGAGTGACGAGCATCGGATCGTTGCCAACCAAATCGGGCAGGATCACTTTGATGGCGTGAGATGTTTTGAGAAAGATATGCCGCGCCTGGAAAACGACTCCCATGCCGCCCTGGCCAAGTCGTTTCTCAAGTTGATAGCGCGCATCGAGTATTGGTTCCCCGAGCAGCGATGGCGTAGTGGCATCGCCGTCCTGCGGACAGTGGTTTATATCATCGGGGAAGCAGCGCCTACAGACTGGGCATTCTTTCATTTACGACTCGATCGATTGGAGCGGCGGAGATAACATCGCTACTCGATTCTAACGGCTATCTTATAGAGCAAGCAACACTAAAAGGTCGGGCCGCAACGCTTTGAATGGTGGGAACTACGGTTAGCGAATCACAATATTTACTAACCGTTGTGGCACTACGATCACCTTCACTACCTTGTGCCCTTCGATCAACGAGCGAATTTTCTCATCGGCCAGGGCCGCCGCCCTCAACTCCGCTTCTGAAACGTCAGGTGAAGTAATCAGACGCGAGCGCAGCTTGCCATTAACCTGCACAGGAATCTCTAACTCTTCGCTGCGAGCTAGTTCCGGATCAGCCTGCGGCCAACGGGCGGATTGCAGCAAGCCGCCTTCATGATCCAGTGCTTCCCACATCTCCTCGGCGGCGTGCGGAGCAAAGGGAGTAAGCATCACAACCAGCGCCTGAAGGGCTTCGCGCACGACAAACACGTCTTCAGATGTCGCATTTGCAGGGTCGGCGTTGAAGTCGCTCAGTTCATTAAAAAGTTCCATCAGCGCCGAGACGTTAGTATTGAAATGCAGGTCATCGAACTCGTCACTGATGCGTGCAATTGTTTGATGAGTCTTGCGCCTTAAAGCGCGCGCCGCCGGCGTGAATTCACTAATTTCTTTTTCGGACGCCGGATCTGCTGTGGGCACGTTCGATAGACGTTCTTGCCAGCGCCAAACCATCGTGTACACGCGTCGCAAAAACCTTACCGCGCCTTCAACGCCTTTCTCCGACCAGCGCAATTCATTTTCAACGGGCGTAGCGAACAGGACAAAGAGTCGCGCGGCGTCGGCGCCAAACGCTGCGATCATTTCATCGGGATCGACGCCGTTGCCCAAACTCTTGGACATCGCTTTCCATTCGTCGGTTCCTTCGACGCGGTTCGTTACCATGCCCTGCGTCAACAATCGTTTGACTGGCTCGTCAAAAGAAACAAGACCGAGGTCGCGCATGACCTTGGTCCAGAAGCGCGTGTAAATAAGGTGCATGACAGCGTGAGAATCGCCACCGATGTATTGGTCCACTGGCGTCCAATGACTGGCGCTTTCCGGATCGAATGGCGCTGCCTCATTGCGCGGATCGCAATAGCGAAAGAAATACCACGATGAATCAACAAAAGTATCCATGGTGTCGGTATCGCGGCGCGCTGGTCCGTCACACTTCGGGCAGGTCGTATTTACAAACTCGGGCACGCCGGCCAACGGCGATTCGCCTGTGCCCGTAAAGGCTGCTGTTTCCGGCAATACTACGGGCAGTTGATCGTATGGCACCGGCACCGTGCCACAGTTCTGGCAGTAAATCATCGGCACGGGCGCGCCCCAGAAACGTTGCCGGGATATTCCCCAATCGCGAATGCGAAATGTTACCGCAGCCTCGCCAAAGCCTCGCGCTTTTGCATACGCTGCCATTTCCAGTGTCGCAACTTCTGAAAGTTTTCCGCTCCACTCGCCGGAGTTCACCAGGATGCCGTAGTCAGTGAACGCATGCTGCATCGCTAATGATTGATCTTCGCTCAATGTGTCATGCACGATCGATTCCTGTTCATGCGACACGCGCTCGATGACACGACGAATTGGCAGCGAATACTTCTGTGCAAACTCGTAATCGCGTTCGTCATGCGCCGGCACGCTCATCACTGCGCCGGTGCCGTATTCCATCAACACATAATTCGCAACCCAAACCGGAAGCATTTCACCGCTGAAAGGATTTATCGCCAGCAAGCCGGTATTAATTCCTAACTTCTCTTCTCCCTGGAGCATCGTCCGATCGCTGCTGATGTTTTGTCTCTTTACTTTTTCAGCAAACCTGGCAATGTCATCTTTTAACGCCGACCCTGCAAGCAATTTGTCGACCAGCGGATGCTCAGTGGAAAGCACGACCGCTGTCGCGCCGTAGATGGTGTCGATACGCGTAGTGAAAACACGAATCTTGTGCTTGCTATCCTTCACCGCAAAATCGATGAACGCGCCTTCGCTGCGGCCCACCCAGTCGCGCTGGCGCTTCAAAACTTTTTCCGGCCAACCTGCTTCGATCTGCTTGATGTCCGCAACCAGTTGTTCGGCATAGTCAGTGATGCGCAGGAACCATTGCTCCAGATCGCGCTTCTCTACCGTCGCGCCGCAACGCCAGCAGACGCCGCCCGATGATTGTTCGTTGGAGAGCACGGTGCCCTCGCGCGGACACCAGTTGACCGGCGACATCTTTTTATAGGCCAGGCCGCGCTCATACATCTTCAGAAAGAACCACTGATCCCACTTGTAGTACTCGGGCCGGTGCGCAGCAATTTCACGCGACCAGTCGTAACTGATTCCCAGGCGCTGCATCTGCCCGCGCATGTGCGCGATGTTTTCTTCGGTCCAGGCGCGCGGGTTCACGCCACGCTTGATGGCGGCCTGCTCGGCGGGCTGTCCAAAACTGTCCCAGCCAATTGGATGCAGGACATTGAAGCCTTGCAGGCGTTTGTACCAGGCAAGCGCATCGCCAATTGCGTAATTGCGCACGTGGCCCATGTGCAAGTAGCCCGACGGGTAAGGCAACATCTCGAGCGCGTAAAACTTCGGCCGCGGATCGTCGTTACTGGCTTCGAAGGCGCGCGACTCTCGCCAGCGGTCCTGCCACTTCTTTTCTATCTGCTCTGGAAAATATTTTTCGTCCATTGGTCTGTCCTAATGGTGTCTACACTTAACATGAAATTGCCGGGAAGTCGTAATGCGATTGCAGCTTATGCAAACGATCGAGCCTGCATCGTTCCCGAATTTGATTTGCTGTTTGTTGAGATTCGCCGCCCCGCGTGAGCGCGCCTAGAACGCGCGATGCAGAAGCGGCACCGTTAGGAGGAGTTTGGTGAGCAGATTATTTCGCAATGTCATAACAGAAATTATTTTAGCGAAGGCCGGTGACAACCGTCCAATGTCTCAAATGTGCTCATTACGGTCATCTCATGCTTTGGTACGCTGATGCTCTTCCATGTAGGCTCTTAAGAGCGCATTGATCTTGGTCTGATACCCCGAGCCAAGTTTTCTATACCATGCTACGACATCGCTATCGATTCGGAGCGTCAGTTGATCTTTACGTCGAACCGGCTTTAGACCGCGTCGGATTATTCCGCGAGCGAACATCTCGGGAGGCACTTCCGGATTATCGGAGAAATCTATGTCCGCATCCGTCATTGCTTCAAGACGCTCATAATCGGTTTCGTCGCTCATTGATCTTCCCGAAGTAGGTTTTTTCTTCACGCTTCGTTGCCTTCCTAATTGATATGACACGCATCACGTCATCGGTTTCCGTGTGAGTGATAACGACTACTTTGCCATTAAGCAAACCAAACGTCTGGAGCCGCATCTCGCCGTAGTCAAAACGATCGTCGACAACGCTGATGGTCGGGCCAACCAGAATTTTCTCGATAACGTTGAAGTCAATTCCGTGCCGATACAGATTAGATCGCCGCTTGGCCTCGTCCCATTCGAAACGCATAGGCAGTGTAGTTACACATTGTAGTTACGTCAAACTAGCGGCGGGAAATCAGCAGGGTGATTAAGACGAATGGTGCGACTAGACGTCGCCGCTGTCAACAAACGATCGCAGCATGTTCAGGTTCTGCAAATCAGCGCGTGGATCGTCATACGGTGTTTCCAGAATGAAAGCGGCATGCGCGAGCTTTGGATGACGCGCAACGCGGCGCAATGCTTCGCTGCCGATGTGGCCTTCGCCAATGTGCCAGTGGCGATCGACACGTGAATTATAAGGAGCGCGCGAATCGTTAAAGTGAATGGCGCGAACGTTTCTTGTCTTTACAGTTCCTTGAAGCTTTTCAATCAAAGCCTCTAAACCATCTTCTTCGCGAATGTCATAGCCGGCAGTGAACGCGTGTGCGGTGTCGAAACAAACGCCCAGCGGAATTTTCGGGCAACCATCCATGATGTAACGCAGGTGTTCGAAGCGATGCCCGATGCACTCGCCCTGGCCCGCAGTGTTCTCCAAAAGGATTCGCAGCTTGCCTAACGCCAGCCGGCGACAGGCAATCTTAATGCTGGCTATGCAGGTGTTGATGCCGTCAGCTTCGCACGCACCGCGCGCGCTACCCGGATGGACCACCAGGTAATCTGCGCCGAGCAGCAGCGCTCGCTGAAGTTCTTCACGAAAAGAGATGCGCGATTTTTCGAGCTTCACTTCGTCGGCCGCTGCCAGGTTAACGAGATAGTTGCAGTGAATCGCGACGGGCGTTAATTTCGTTTCGCGTCTTACTTTCCGGAACAGAGCAACATCAGCTGGTGTTAGGGGTTTCGCCACCCAACCGCGCGGGTTGCGAGAAAAGATCTGCAATGTGTCGCAGCCGGTATCGCGCGCCACGAGCAGCGCGTTGTGGAGTCCACCCTTAATTGGTGCGTGGAAACCGATGCGCGGCCGCATTGGATTGAAGGATTGGTTCATTGATTCATTGGTTCATTTACTTCCTGCTCAATCTCGCTGTGCGTTGGGAAGCGGCGAATATGGCAGGCAGCTCGTTCGCCTCTAACAATAGGTTTTCTAATTTTTTCTTTTCAACTATTCCAGTTTCGCAGAGCAGTTCCAGCCAAAACACGGTTTCATCGGCCTCTTCAACAACCACTCCTATCTTAGCGATAAACTCCGCCTTCGAGCGGGCCCGACAAACAGCACGATAATTCGCCGCGACTGAAGTGCCCGAGCGAAGCAGCTGTTTACCGATAACGCGCGCCTCCTCAGTCTTGGGTAGCGATCTAAAGAGCTTCACAATTCTTATCGCGAATTGCTTGGTTCGGCTCTGTAACAATGTCGCCTGTGTAACCATAGGCCCGGTCAATAGATCAAAAATAATGAATCAATGGCCCGATGAATCAATGTTTCAATGCTTCGCTTGCTTCCATGACTCGAAGCATGTTGCCGCCGAGAATCTTGTCGATATCAGCTTCCGAATAGCCACGCCGCAATAACTCATGGGTCAGATTTGGTAACTGCGAAACATCCGCCAGGTTACTCAAAGTCGACTGCACACCGTCGAAATCCGATCCAATGCCCACATGATCTATGCCGACGAGTTTCACCACGTGATCGATATGGTCCACCAGACGTGAAACTGTGACCGGCGGCAAACGCTTCGCATACTCTTCACGCCGCACCGCATCACGAGCCATCTTCTTGTGGACCACATCGCCCTTCTCTGCGTCTGAAGCATGCTGGACCATGGACGCAATCTCTGCGTCAACTTGTCTCTTCTTTTCGCTCCAGCCCGGTTCGAGGTGTTCGGGATAGAAGATTACATTTACCACCCCGCCTGTTTTCGCGAGGGCAACAATCATCTCGTCGGTGAGATTGCGTCGCACATTCGCGATGGCTCGGCAACCCGAATGCGTCGCAATCACTGGTTTCGTAGAAGTGTTCACAATGTCCCAGAAGGTGGGATCGGAAACATGTGAAACATCAACCATCATGCCGACGCGATTCATTTCACGAATCACCTGTTTACCAAACTCATTCAGGCCGCGCACCTCGCCTACTGCATCGCCGGAAGAACCGGCCCAACTAGTGCTAACGCTCCAGGCGGGTGACATGTAGCGCACACCGAGTTTGTAATAGCGCTCGACGTTTTCCAGTTTTTCGTCGATCGCGTAGCCGCCTTCGAGCCCGGCCAGCGCAGCCATCTTTCCTTCCGCAGCAATGCGACGAATATCGGCGGCT
>DASQPM010000136.1:0-4341 GCA_035643935.1 Pyrinomonadaceae bacterium
AGTTCTTGCTGATATACCTTTCGACTACGTCAACCAGAGCGTTAATACGTTCGTCGGTCTCGGCCGACTTCTTGCCAATATCCTCAAACGTCGCAGCGATTTGTTGGAAGCGCGTGTTCAGTTGTTCGTTCGTTTTTGTTATCTCCTGCTCGTGCATTTGCGCGAGAGTTAGCAGTGCAGCGATGGCTTGATCGTTTCGATCCATCCGCGCCTCAGCCTTGGTGTGGCGCTCGGCAAAGCCAGCCTGTTGTTCGATCACCGTACTCAAAATGTTCTTCATTCTCAAATATTCTTCTTCTGTCATGATGTTATCCTCATGTGCTGCCCTGGGGCTTCCTTGCAGGAACCAAATGCTTTCTGAAATCTTCCGGAAACCTCTTTATCGCCGACTGAATCGGCCACGCGGCCGCATCGCCTAACGGACAAAATGATTTGCCTTCGATGTTGTCGCAAAGATCGAGCATCAATTGCGCATCCTCGGGCCGGCCATTGCCGGCGGCGATCCGTTTGAAAACTTTCACCAGCCAGTCAGTGCCTTCGCGACAGGGCGTACACCAGCCGCACGACTCGTGTTTGTAAAACTCAGTCAGGTTCTTGGTTGATTCAAACACATCGACGGTTTCGTCCATGACGATAAATCCACCTGAGCCAACACTCGAACCGCCGGCAACCAGACCTTCGTAGTCCATGCGCACATCTTTGCCGATGATCTGATCGGCGCGCATGATATAAACCGAAGAGCCACCTGGTATCACCGCTTTCAATTGCTTTCCGCCAAGCATGCCGCCGCAGTCATCCATGATGAACTTTTCCATGTCGTCGTAGCCCATTGGCAACTCATAAACTCCCGGGCGATTGACATGACCGGACACAGACCAAACTTTTGTGCCGCCGCTCTTTTCAGTGCCGAGTTTCTGATAAGCCTCGCCGCCCATTTTGATGATGTCAGGCACGGCCGTCAGCGTCTCGACGTTGTTGACCACCGTGGGACACGCATACAAACCAGAGACGGCAGGGAAGGGAGGCTTCATACGCGGATGGCCGCGCATGCCTTCGAGCGAACTCAAGAGCGCAGTTTCTTCGCCGCAGATGTACGCGCCGGCGCCGCTGTGCGTGTAGATCTCACAGGAAAAGTCAGTGCCAAGGATTTTATTTCCGATTAGCCCGGCTGCACGCGCTTCATCAAGCGCCACGTCCATGATGTCGATCAAGTATCTGTATTCGCCGCGCGTGTAGATGTAATTTGTCTTCGCGCCCAACGCATAGGCAGCGATCAGCATGCCCTCGATCAGCATGTGCGGATCGCGCTCCATCAGGTAGCGATCTTTGAACGTGCCTGGCTCGGACTCATCGGCATTGCAGACGACGTACTTGGGCTTTGGTGAGTCCTTGGGGACGAAACTCCACTTCATTCCGGTTGGGAAGCCCGCGCCGCCGCGCCCACGCAACGCCGACTTCTTCACATCATTGATGACATCGTCCGGCGACATCGAATCAAGCACTTTCCTGATTGCTTCATAGCCGCCGTTTTTTCGATACACGTCGAGCGAGCGCGAGTTTTCCAGATGAACTCTCGCGAGCTGAAGCGGTTTACATCCGATGGCGCCGATGAACATCTAGTGGCACAGACTTCAGTCTGTGCATCTCCCCCGTCATATCACAGACTTAAGTCTGTGCTACTTCAAAGCATCCAGAATCTGGTCAACTTTCTCGGTTGTCAGATTCTCGTGGTAATCAAAACCGATCTGAAACATTGGCGCGGTGCCGCAGGAGCCAAGGCATTCAACCAGGGACACGGTAAACTTGCCGTCTGCAGTCGTTTCACCGGGCTTGATGCCCAGTTTTTGACAAACGTGATCGGTGATGCCGGGCTCGCCCATGATCTTGCAGGAAAGTGTCTTGCAAATCTGAATGTGATACTTACCCACCGGTTCGGTGTTAAGCATCGAATAAAACGTCGCGACTTCCCAAATATCGGTGATGCGCAAACGCAAACGCTTGGCGAGATAAGCAACGCACGGCGCATCCAGGTAGCCACGCTCGCGCTGCACAATGAACATCAACGGCAGAATCGCTGAACGCGCGACCGGATACTTTGCCAGATGCTTATCGATTTCTTCCTCGACCTCGGTCGAGAAAGTAACGACCTCGTCCGGCATCTGCACCGGTTGCGAGAGCGGTTGAATTTGGATCGGCTGCTGACTCATAAACTTATTCGTGCCCCGGCAAATGTTTTGCAGGCTTATTACCAAACACTACCAACGCCAGGGGAATCGTCGTAGCGATTCCAACGAGGAAAAGAGTCCAACCAACCGCGCGCCGCTCTTTCCGATCAAGTTTGTCACCAAGTAGGAGCGCAATTCCGGCACCGAGCGCGCCACGAGTTGCTCCGATTAGGGCTATCTCAGGAATCGTCAGAGTACTTTCCCGCATTGCAATTCACCGCTACCGATCAATTTCTCCCAGCACAATATCCAGCGATCCGATAATTGCCACGATATCCGCGACCATGCAGCCTTCCGACATGTGCGGCAGCGCCGACAGATTTACAAAACTTGGCCCGCGGAAATGCACGCGCGCGGGTTTAGGCCCACCATCGGACTTCACGTAAACGCCAAGCTCGCCCTTTGAAGCTTCTATCGGCTGATAGACTTCGCCGGCAGGCACGTCAAAACCCTCGGCAACAATCAGGAAGTGATGAATCAACGCATCCATGTGCGTTTTCATTGCTTCACGATCGGGCAGCACAACTTTCGGTGCATCCGCTTTCACCGGTCCCGGCCGCAAACGCGACAACGCCTGCGTCACAATCTTGTGTGACTCCTTCATCTCGCGCATGCGCACCATGTAGCGCGCCCATACGTCGCACTCGCTTTCGGTTGGAACTTCGAAGTCGTACTTCTCATAGCCGGTGTAGGGATTGGCGCGACGTATGTCGAGGTCAACGCCGCTACCGCGCAAACACGGTCCAGACAAACCCCAGTCGATCGCATCTTCGGCTGAGATGTAGCCAACACCCTGCGTGCGCTTTTGAAAAATTCTGTTGCCAGTCAGTAATGTGTGAAACTCATCAACTGACTTTAGAAAGCCGTCCTGAAATTGTTGCACGCGCCGCTCGAAACCGGCCGGCAAGTCCATCATCAAACCGCCAATGCGGAAATACGAGGGCGTCAGTCTGCCACCGGAAGCGGCTTCAATAAGATTCATTATCTTTTCGCGCTCGCGGAAGCAGTAGAAGAAAACTGTCATCGCGCCGATGTCCAGCGCATGCGTTCCCAGCCACACCAAATGCGACGCAATGCGTTGCAGCTCGCATGTCAAAACCCTGATCGTTTGCGCGCGTTCCGGTATCTCGATCTCGAGCAGTTTCTCCACCGCCATCACGTAAGCGAGATTGTTGCCGAGTGGATTCAGATAATCCATACGGTCGGTGATGACTATGCCCTGCTGATACTTCTTATATTCAAAAAGCTTTTCCATCCCCGTGTGGAGATAGCCGATGTCGGGCGTCGCCTTGACTACCATCTCGCCGTCCAGCACCAGCTCGAGACGCAGCACACCGTGGGTTGACGGATGCTGCGGGCCCATTGAGATCGTCATCTGCGTGTCGAGCGGACGATCGACGACCTCAAATTGCGGCGGAATGTTGACGGCGGAACTCATAAACTCAGTGAAAGGTGAAAAGTGAAGAGTGAAGAGTAAAAAATCGTGAGTGGTAGAAAAGCATCTGCCGTTTACTCTTCACTCTTCACCTTTCACTATTTCAAGCTATACGGCTCATAGCCACGCAAAGGAAAATCCTTCCGCAACGCGTATCCCTGCCAGTCGTCTGGCAAAAGAATCCGGCGCAAGTCCGGATGTCCATCAAAAATTATTCCAAAGAGATCAAACGTTTCGCGCTCGTGCCAGTTGGCAGTGCGCCACACACCTGTAACCGTTGGCACGTGAACGTCTTCTTCGTTAAGCACGATCTTCAAGCGCAGGCGATGATGTTTGGTTGTTGAAAAGAGGTGGTAATTGACTTCGAAGCGCGGCTCTTCTTCAACGCCGCGGTCCGCGCCACAAATGTCCGCAAGAAAATCGAAGCGTGCTTCAGGCGCAGTCTTCAAGTGCGAACAAACATCAACTATGTGCTCACGCGGCACGATTACGGTGGTCTCGCCGAGAGCCTCGCTGGTTGAAGTGATCCACTCTCTGTTCACCTGCTGCAACGCCGCCAGCAATGGGGACAGTGGAGACGGCGTCAAGTTTTGCGATGGATCAGTGGCCGCGTTTTCCGGCAGATTGTTTTCGCTGTTTGCCCCAGTTGTCATTGAGAGTTGTGCCGAACGTTCGATCTCT
>DASQPM010000137.1:0-3923 GCA_035643935.1 Pyrinomonadaceae bacterium
ACGCTTGTTTACTTCACCGACTCGTGAGAACCGTCGCATAGATATTGTCATTGCCGTCACGCCACGCGTGTTGCGCGCTCCGGCAGTAACACCGCGTGACGAAGAAATGCGTCCCAGCGGCACTCTTCAATCGCCGACAACCGGTTCGCTCGAAGCGATGCTGCGCGAGGCCGATCATGAAGACCAAGTAGCAGCCGCGCGCCAGCAACAGCGAAACGCAACGGTTCGTCCGAATGCTTCATTCGAGCCGGCAACTGTCGCGGCGGTTACTAACAATGGTGTAGCCACAGCAGCTGCGAACACCACTACCATTACGCCTCTGGCTACGAATGTCACTACGACTACGGCGGCCACAAATAACACGCCAAAAGAGGCCGTCGCGGCACAACCAGCGCCTGCTAATAATTCTCAAGTCGCAAAAACGCAGGCCCCGACGGAAGAGCTGCCGGCCTTCGTGCCTGCGCCGAAATCGTTGGTAAGCAGTTCGGAAGCGTCGCAGGTCGCGGCGGTGAATACAAATCTCAATACAAATGCGCAGGCAGTACTTACCAGCATGCCCAAACCGATTGAGACGGCATTGACTTCTGTGAGCGCCAACGCCAACACCAGGTCAGCCCAATTGATATTGGCGCCGTCTGATGCGGTGATGAAGGTTGGCGAGACGCGACGCTTCGCCCTGGAGCTGAAATCCGATGCTTCATTAGCGATGGCGATTCTGGCTTTGCGTTTTGATCCAAAGGTGATCAAGATCAAGGGTCTGGTGGCCGGTACCGCGTTGACCGCCGATAATGGCAACAAGGAAAACGCGCCGGGCATGACCCAGTCGATCGATGCGAGCGGCATGTGCCTGATCTCGCTTGTAAATCTTCGCAGCGCCGCATGGTTGAAAGACTCGGGACTGTGGCTCTTCATCGATGTCGAAGCCTTGTCAGCGGGAGATGCGGGCCTGGTTTTCGACGCGACTGCTAGCCACTTTATGGCGATCGATGCAGCCAACATCGCGCTTGATTTGTCACCGATTCACGCAATAGTCAAACAGTAAGAAACGCTAGTTGATGTACGCAGTGCAAGGTGTTAGCAATTCGACACGCGGCGACGAGACGAAGGCAGTTCAGCTTTCCGGTCGCCGCGTAGTCATGTCGGGTTCAAATTTAATGCTGAAAGAGCGCCAGCGCGGTTTCACTTTGATTGAGCTCGTCATCACCATTACGGTGCTGACGATAATGACCATGGGCGTTGTGCCGCTGCTGAAACTTTCCGTCAAACGCCAAAAGGAGCAACAGCTCCACGACGCACTGCGCGAGATGCGCACTGCTATAGATGAATTTCATCGCGATACTGTCGGTATGAACTGCACTGGAGTGGGAACCGGAACAACTACTCCAGCTGAGGGTACAGTGCCTGGCGGGGCAAGGCCAGCCGGTTCGGTCTACATCGATCCGCGCAGCAAGGTTGTGATCTCAGACTGCACAACCTTTGGCGTTGATAATCCAGATCGCTTTCCACCGGATCTGGAGACATTGGTGAACGGAGTAAACGTGGTGCCGCGCGGCGTGACGAATACGGGCGGACGAGGTCTGCAAAGCACGGGCACTGCAACAGGTAGTAGCGATAGTGTGTTGGGTAGTCAGCTCTCCACCAAGAAGAAAGTTTACCTGCGCAGCATCCCGATCGATCCGATCACCGGTAAAGCAGAATGGGACCTGCGCTCGTGCTATGACAGCGCCGATTCAGGTTCATGGGGCGGGGAAAACATTTTTGACGTGCGCTCAAAGTCGAAAGATACGGCACTGAACGGAGAGAAGTACAGTGACTGGTAAGCCAATTTCGGATTTCGGATTTCGGATTTCGGATTCAAACCAGAATCCAAGCACTCCCCAACCCCCAATCCGCAATCCGCACTCGAAGGGCTTCACCCTGCTCGAGTTGATGATCGTAATCACAGTGATCATCATTCTTGCGGCCATCGTCTTGCCGCAATACCAGAAGACGATACTGTCCACGCGCGAAGCAGTCTTGCGCGACGATCTTTCCAAATTTCGCAGTTTGATTGACCAGTACGCCGCCGACAAACAAAAGCTTCCGCAATCACTGGACGATCTGGTTAGCGGCGGCTACATGCGCGAGTTACCGAAGGACCCGATTACCGGACAAGCAGACTGGACCGTAACGACCGGGGACGACCCGAACTCGAGTTCCGCCGAGCAAGGGGTAACCGACGTGCACAGCGCATCGAGTGATGTTTCCTCCGAAGGGACGCCGTATAACGAATGGTAAACAATTGCCAATTGCCAATTGCCGATTTCCGATTGGCGCCTTGGGAAAGTTGAGATGATAGGGCCAGGAAAAATCGGCAATCGGCAATTGGCATTCGGCAATGACTAGATGGCTAATCCGCTTTCAAAACTAATTCATCCCTGGTACCCGGCAAACGCGATTGGGTTTGAAAAGGGTCTGCTCACCATGGTCCAACTCGAACGCGGCAAGGGCGCGAGTACTCTGAAGCGCGCGGCTACAGTCGCGCTGCCGGAGTCCTTGATTCGTCCCAGCTTTGATGAACCAAACATTTCCGATCTGTCTGAACTGGCCGCGGCAGTCACCGACTTGGCGACCAGCGCCGGTCTGTTACAGCGCAAACGTTGGTCGGCAAGTTTGCCCGACGCCTCAAGTCGCAGCCTGATCATGACTTTGGAGTCGAATCCGGGTTCGCATGCAGAGCTCGAGGAAGTGCTTAGTTGGAAAGTTGAGCGCGGTTTCGGCGTGCCGTCTGAAGAACTGTCGCTTTCTCGCGAGCGCTTGCCGCCTGACGCACAGGGGAAAGATCGTTATCTGATGGTAGCCACGCGCGCAGCCGTTCTCGCTGAGTATGAAAGTGTCCTGGATTTGCTTGGCTGGCGCGCCGGTTTGGTCCTGCCGCGCCACGTGGCCGAAGGACAATGGCTCATCTTAAATGGCTCAGGAGATGACGCGCTATTGCTTAGTTCGTCCGACACCGGTTTTACCGCGGTAGTTTTTCGCGGCAAACAACCATTGATAATTCGCACCGTAATTTGTGAGCAGGATGAATGTGAAGATGAGTTGTATCGCTTGCTGCTCTTCTATCGTGACAAGCGGGCCGGCGATGGCGAACAAACGGCGACCCTGCTTAGCCGGCTATTGGTGGTTGGCGATGCGATGAGCAAGGAACGCATCAGCAGCATCTTGCGAGACACGCTCGGCGTAGATCTGCGACCGCTGGAAGCCGAAGACCTGGGTTTACAGCTTTCCACCCGCCAGCTAAGCTTTGACTCCATCGCCGCGCCCGCCGGGCTTGCCACTTTGTCGTGGCAGTGAGCTTCTGATGATGTAGTCGGCTTGAAACATCTGTGATTTCTTAAACGTAATACCCTCGCATAATGAGTATGTCAGCATCTCCCAGTGCTTCTAGTTTCAGCAGCGCTGCCGATCGCGAGCTGGTCGCAACTGCCGCGCAAGGTCTTGAAGGCGGTTTCGAAGAACTGGTCCGGCGTTATCAGCGACCGATTTCTGCGTACGTCTATCGCATGGTTGGAGACTACGACTGCGCGCTCGATCTGACTCAGGAAATCTTCATCAAGATCTATGCATCGCTGTCGCGTTACCGGCCGGAGTTCAAGTTTTCTACCTGGATCTACAAGATTGCCCATAACGCCGCTATCGATCATCTGCGCCGCAATGCCGGCCGCGAACGGTCCCTTGGCAACGGAACTGAAAGCGAGCCGCAGCAACTTACCCTTGAAAGCAAGGGCCTTAGCCCGGAACAACAAAGTGAGCGCGCAGAGCGCCGGGTGGAGATCGAGTCAGTCATTCGTCTATTGCCGACGGCCTATCGCGAGCTGATCGTCTTGCGCCATTCGCAGGATCTTACTTATGAGGAGATCGTCGAAGTGACCGGCTTGCCACTA
>DASQPM010000138.1:0-4651 GCA_035643935.1 Pyrinomonadaceae bacterium
AGCAACCTAAAGGTTGGACTCTGAACTACAAGCCTTGGGTGACGAATAGGCAGTTCAGAGTACAAGCTTTAGCTTGCTTCTGTCTGCGCAAGAGCAACCTAAAGCTTGGACTCTGAACTACAAGCCTTGGGTGACGAATAAGCAGTTCAGAGTACAAGCTTTAGCTTGCATCTGTCTGCGCAAGAGCAACCTAAAGGTTGGACTCTGAACTACAAGCCTTTGCCGGCGATGTATTTGATCAGATCTCGCACACGGCAGGAATAGCCCCACTCGTTGTCGTACCACGAGAGCACCTTCACCAAATGGCCATTGATAACCTTGGTGTACTCCGCATCGACGATCGAAGAGTTTGAGTTCTGCTTAAAGTCAATCGAGACGAGTGGCTCTTCCGAAAACGCGAGAATACCGCGCAGCTCCTCGTTAGCCGCATCCTTCAGGGCGCGGTTCACGTCTTCGGTGCTGGTTTCCTTCTCGACGTCCATCACCACATCTACTAAAGACACGTTAGGTGTGGGCACCCGCACCGAGATGCCGTCAAACTTTCCTTTCAACTCCGGCAACACCAGCGCTACAGCCTTCGCGGCTCCGGTAGAAGTTGGAATCATGGAAAGCGCGGCGGCACGCGCGCGCCGCAGGTCTTTATGCGGCAGGTCGAGCAGTCGCTGGTCATTGGTATAGGAGTGGATGGTGGTCATCTGCGCCGACTTAATACCAAAGTTTTCATGAATTACTTTCGCTACCGGCGCCAGACAATTTGTGGTACACGAAGCGTTGGAAATGATGTGATGAGTGGCCGCGTCATATTTGTCTTCGTTAACACCGAGCACAATTGTGATGTCTTCGTTTTTGGCGGGCGCGGAAATGATTACTTTCTTTACTGAGCCGCGCAGGTGTTTGCGCGCGTCTTCAGCCTTGGTGAATATTCCGGTTGACTCAACAACAATTTCGGCGCCCACGGCTTCCCAGTCAATGGCAGCCGGGTCCCTTTGCGAGAAGACGCGAAACTCGTCGTTTTCGACTTTGATTCCGTTTTCAGTTGTCGAGATCTCATGATCCAGGTTGCCCAAAACGGAGTCATATTTCAGTAAGTATGCGAGCGTCTTCGTGTCCGTCAGATCGTTTACGGCGACAATATCGATATCCGGATCCCCAATCGAAGTGCGATAGATATTCCGGCCAATGCGACCGAAGCCATTGATGCCCACCTTTACCGCCATTTGCCAAACCCTCCTGCCAATTTTGCTGCTACAACGTGGACCAGACTTTAGTCTGTGAGTCCGTACTACACAGACTGAAGTCTGTGCTACAAACTAAAACACGGTTAGAAACTTGCACTTGAATAAAGAAGAGCAAGATTATGCGGCGCAGCTTGGCAGTGTCAAGCCAACGTTTCTTATCATCTTTTTGAAACCGCTTTCAGCTAAATAGCGTAGTAAAGACTTGATCGCACGAGACTTGTTTGCTAACAGTGTGTTCTGTCCTCTGCAGATCAATTAAGCGTCAACTGAAGGAGTTTGCTGTAATGTCGATTCTCGTTTACCGCAATGATGTCAATAGGCTGCTGTGCTGCGCACTTTTTGTCGCAGCCACAGCCGCAGTCACCTGGGCACAGGTACCAGCAGCGAGTCCCACGCCGAACGCGGCCGCCCCGCCGGGCACGGAAACGCAAAACCCCGCAGCTCCGCCCGCGACCCAGCAAACTGCGCCGCAAACTCCTCCCGGGCCGCCGACAGTTCCAGGCGTAACGACGACCGTGCCTGCGGTGCCTTTAGCATCTCCATCGCCGTCCACAGAAACGCCAGTGGTGGAGGAGCCGCGCGAGCCTGTTTTCCCGACCGTGCAACCGAGGCCGCTGCCGCCGCTGCCAAACATGACACGACTGGGCGTGACGAGCGACAACACGCTAACGCTGTCTCTCAACGACGCCGTCAAGCGGGCACTCGAAAACAACAACGACATCGAGGTGGCGCGCGATGAAGTGCGCTTTGCTGAAACCCAACTGCGATCGCTCCAGGGCGTCTACGATCCGCTGCTGAGTTTCACACCAACAATCGACAAAAGAATTACACCTCAGCAAAGTACATTGGGCGGCTCTGGCCGCTCCGGCACGACGACCAACACTACTTATTCACTTAGCCCGTCGCTTAACAAAGCTTTTGAGCTGGGTGGCGGCAACTACACGCTCAACTTTGCCAACAGCCATACAAACACGAGTTCGACTTTTAGTTTTATCAATCCGTATTACTCATCGAACCTGTCGCTGACTTTCACCCAGCCGTTGCTGCGCAATCGTTCGATAGACAACAACCGCCGGCAGATTCGCATTCAGAAGAAGCGGCTGGAACAGTCTGATGCTGACTTTCGCCTGCGCACAATTTCTGTCATCACCAGCGTGCAACAGGCTTACTGGGAACTGGTCTTCGCGTTGCGCGATCAGCAAAACCAACTCGCAAACCTTAACTTGTCGCGCGAGAATTTGAAGGTTGTGGAAGCGCAAATAGCAGTCGGCGTCAAGGCGCCGCTGGAGCGCGCTGAAGTGCAGACTGAGCTGGCGAATCGCGAGTCGGCGCTGCTGGTGTCGGTGCAGAATGTCTCAATCGCGGAAAACAATCTCAAACAATTGATCTTTAAGGATTCATCGAACCCTGAATGGGCGGCTCAGGTCACGCCCACTGACACGCCAAAGTTCGATTCAACTCCGGTCAACTTAAACGATGCGCTAAAGGAAGCGCGCGAGAACCGGCCGGAGCTGCGCCGGCTGCGTTTACAGAACGACATCAATCAAATCGATCTGAAGTTTTTCAAGAACCAAACCAAACCTCAGATCGATATTCAATCCACGCTCGCGACCACTGGGTTGGCAGGAACGAACGTGTCCGGCGCACTGCCTGCCGGGACGCTCGTTCCGATCATCTCTGGCGATCCGACACTTAACGCGAATGCGTTTCTGTTACAACAAATCAGAGACGTTCAACAGCGCGCCGGTTTTCCCGTAGCCACAGTTCCGACCACATTCGCGCTCGGTGGTCCACCAGCCGATCTGATTGGCGGGTACGCTAAGGACTTGAGCAACCTGTTTAGTTTCAAAACGCGAAACATCACGGTAGGGGTGGCCTTCCAGATTCCGCTCAGAAATCGCACGGCTGAAGCTAATTTGGCGGGGGCGCGAATTCAGAGCGAACAGCTCCAGGCTTCGTTACGTTCACAGGATCAAATAATCGAAGTGGACGTACGCAACGCAGCGCAAGCTGTCGAGACAGCAAGGCTGCGCGTGCTGTCGGCGCGCGAGGCGCGAACAAATGCCGAGATGCAACTGGAAGGCGAACAACGCTTGTACCAGGTGGGTCGCTCAACGACCTTCCTGCTGTTCCAGCGCGAGAATGCCTTAACCAACGCACGCGCTGCGGAACTGCGGGCTGAGACTGATTACAACAAAGCGCTCGCAGATTTGCAGCGGGCGACGTCGACGACGTTACGCGCCAACAACGTCTTGGTTGACACACCGACACCATAAGTTCACGTCAGATTTGACTTCCAGCCTGCGGAGCAGGCGTTAGCATAGAGCCTGGGGTGAAGCGTAGCTGTAGCGGAACCCCAGGTTAGTGGTCCAAAAACGCTGCTAGCCCGCGGAGCGGGCGATAGCCTTGCCGTGATTGCAGGCTCTCGCCCGCGCCGCGGGCTCTGATATTTTGATCCTGGGGTTCCGCTACAGCTACGCTTTACCCCAGGCTCTATGCTATCGCCTGCTCCGCAGGCTGAGTTAGCCTTCGTCGCGCGCGACCTTTTTTGCAAAGCGCCTCTGCCTTAAAGTTGCACACCGCTCTCCCTATAGCGCGCGCCGTTCTGTACGGTCGCCGCAACGCTCCTGAAATAATATACAATGCTCCCGGCATGCATCTTTCCCTAACAGCGATCTTCCCGGACATCGGTCTGATTCCCCAACCATTCTTTTACATCGTCGTCGGCGTCTTTGGCGCGATCATCGGCAGCTTTCTAAACGTCGTGATTCATCGCCTGCCGCGCGAAGATTCGATCGTCCTGCCCAGCTCAAAATGTCCCTCGTGCGGCGCTGCTATCGCTTTCTACGACAACGTGCCGGTATTGAGTTACGTCATGTTGGGCGGCCGTTGCCGTAACTGCAAGACGCACATTTCGGCGCGCTATCCGGCGGTTGAAGCATTGACCGCCTTTCTTTTTGTGGTCACCGCCTGGCACGACGGGTTGAGTGTCGCCCTTCCCTTTGACCTTATATTTGTCACCGCTGTAACTGCACTGGTCTTCATCGACGCCGAGCACATGATCCTGCCCAACGCGATCACATATCCCGGAATGGTCTTTGCATTGGTGGCGCGTTTGGCAATTCCCATGCTCACCGGCACGCCCCACTTCGACGATCTGCCGATGCTGCTTAACGGTGTGCTGGCCGGGATGCCGCTTTGGGCAGCGTCTTTAATCGGAGCGCTGCTCGGAGCTTTGATTGGCGGCGGTTCTTTGTGGCTGATGGGTTGGACCTGGGAAAAACTGCGCGGCATTGAAGCTATGGGCCTCGGCGACGTGAAGATGATGTTTATGGCCGGCGCTTATCTTGGTTGGCGTCTGACGATACTAAACATCTTCCTGGGCGTATTGTCGGGCTCGTTGATCGGAATTG
>DASQPM010000139.1:0-5879 GCA_035643935.1 Pyrinomonadaceae bacterium
GGCGCGGCTGCGCCGACAGTCAGGAAATCGTGGACCTTGCGAATCGCGCTCGTGATCTCAGGCGACGCAATGCAGTAACCCACGCGCCAGCCAGTTACCGAATATGTTTTCGACATCGAGTTGACGATCACGGTGCGCTCGCGCATGCCGGGCAACTGGGCCATGGAAATGTGCGCGATCTCGGCGCCTTCGCGCGGATAGATGATGTGTTCGTAAATCTCGTCGGTAAAACAGAGGGCGTCAAACTCCTGGCAGAGTCCGGCAATGAATTCCATTTCCGCGCGCGTGAAAACTTTGCCCGTGGGATTATTTGGATTGCAGAGAATAATCGCGCGCGTTTTTGAGTTGAAAGCTGAGCGCAACTCATCTGGATCGAAACTCCAGTCCGGCGCGCGCAACGGCACATAACGAGGCGTGGCGTCGGAAAGGATCGCGTCGGGCGCGTAGTTTTCGTAAAAGGGTTCAAAGACGACAACCTCTTCGCCCGGATCCACCGTTGCCATCATCGCCGCAATCATTCCTTCGGTTGAGCCGCAAGTGACGGTCAGTTCGGTTTCCGGATCGACGTCCAGGCCCAGATACCATTTCGTCTTACGCGCGATCGCGTCACGAAAATCGCGTGCGCCCCACGTGATTGCATACTGGTTGATGTTGTCAGCGATAGCCTGCATTGCGACGCGCTTGATGTCTTCCGGCGCAGCGAAGTCAGGAAAACCCTGCGACAAATTCACCGCGCCATGCTTCAACGCTTCGCGCGTCATCTCACGAATCACGGATTCAGTGAAGAGACTTGCTTTCTTTGAGACACGATTGGGTTTGGAAATTGCGGGCGTTGTCATGATTCAAGATACTCGTGTAAAAAGTTTTCATCGAAGCGTTCTAGTATCGTGCCCCGGGCCGCCTTTCGCCAAGTATGTGGTAATCCCGCTGCACAATGGCACCAAGAGGACGGCCGCGATCAACGTATAACGAGACGCGGTAAAAACGATATGCAGCCAAACCAATACTAAAAACGATGCCGCAGGCCAGGAATACCTTAGCAAAAGTCTGCCACCTGCGCTTACTTAGGAAATAGTTCCAGCAGTAGAGACTGTAAATCATGGCGATCGGAAAGGTGATATAGAACGTATGCGAGGAAGGCGGTTTGCTGGCGAAAATGAAGAAACCATAAAGCAGTAGCACCGTGAAGAGTGTTAGATACTTAATCGCCCGCCAATCCCTTTGCGGGTGGGCTTGTTTGAACCACAGCGCAATCATGGAAGCGGGCTGAAGAATTCCAACTGCCAGCAGGAAGACTAAAAAGGGGATCACCCATAGCTCGGCTCTCACGAAAGCCATTCGCTTGACGGAGTTGCCGCCTAAGAAGCGCGCCACCTCAAAGCTGGCGAAAGACAAGAACCTCGCTAAAATTCCTTCCGTCAAATTAAAGATGTTTAGCAGATTTGCGGCGTTGAATCCGATAGTTTCTGCTGTTCCTCCCGAGCCTGCCGTCAATCCGTATTTCAGAAACGTGGGCAGCAGCAGACTGCCGGTCAGAATCGCTCCGAAAAAGAACCAGCCAAGCGACGCGAAAGCGCCTTTGCCTTTGTTGCGCAATTGGAAATAGAAGGAGGCGATAACGAAAGGCACAAGAATGACCCACGACATGTGCAATTGCATCGACCAGCAGAGCGCAGCGCCCATCATTACGTTCGCAACGCGCGAGGAGATAAGGTGCCGTGTAGTCCATGGATAGATTTCAAGTGCGCCAACGAAGAAAACAATGCTACCCGGAAGCAGGTAAGAAGGGTTAACGAGATGTGTTGAGTAGTTCAAAGTCCACGGCGCCGTCATCAGCCAGATCCAGATGAACCACCGGGGCGTTTCAGGAAGGCGTTTGATGCAATACCACGCCAGCAGGCAAAGACTCAGGAACGAGAGAATATTCAAAAGAATAAATGGTGCCTCGGGAATCGGTAAGGCGAAAAGAGGCAGAGCGATTAGCAGACTTTGCAACGCACCGGGAAGTTGCACCTGAAACGTGATGTCCGGGCCAAAGTATGGCCACGCGCCGGTGGAATAAAACTTCAGACCCAGGAGATAGATTTGTATCTCGTCCTCGTACCAGAACTCCGAGCAGAGGCCGAATGCTAAGCGAAACAGGAACGCGCAGCACAGAAAAACAAGCAGGCCTCTTCGACGCTGAAAGACGTTGTCCCACCAGGATTGTTGGTCCATTCGCGGCTGCTCGCACTAAGCTCTAGATAATTAATTAAGCATCGGAATCTTCATGTTTTTCTGGCGCGCGGTTTCTTGAGCTTCTTCGTAACCCGCATCCACGTGGCGCGCAACGCCAAGACCGGGGTCGTTTGTCAGTACGCGATTCAAACGCTTCGCTGCTTCATCAGTGCCATCAGCAACAGAAACCTGGCCGGCGTGCAATGAATAACCAATGCCAACGCCGCCACCATGATGAAACGATACCCAGCTCGCGCCGCTGGCTGTATTCAATAGCGCATTGAGTATCGGCCAATCGGCGACTGCATCTGAGCCATCCTTCATTGCTTCCGTTTCGCGAAATGGCGAAGCGACCGAGCCGGTATCCAAGTGATCGCGGCCAATAGCAATTGGCGCTTTCAAGTTGCCGCGCTTGACGAGTTCGTTGATTGCTTCGCCCATCTCAGCGCGCTCGCCATAACCGAGCCAACAGATGCGCGCGGGCAGGCCTTGAAACTGAACTCGATCGCGCGCCAGACGCAGCCAGCGATTCAAGGTGCGATCGTCTGGAAAAAGTTCAAGCGCCAGATCGTCAGTCTTCTGTATGTCAGACGCATCACCGGACAAGGCTACCCAACGAAATGGACCTTTGCCTTCACAAAAAAGCGGCCGAATGTATTCCGGAACAAAGCCCGGAATCTCAAACGCGTCTTTGCAGCCCGCGTCGAAAGCCATCTTGCGAATGTTGTTGCCGTAGTCGAACGTAATCGCGCCCGCGCGCTTCAACGCCAGCATCGCTTCAACGTGATCCGCCATGGAGAGCATTGAACGATTGATGTAGGAACGTGGATCTTCGCGGCGCAAATCGGCAGCCGCTTCCAGCGTCAAGCCGGCAGGCACATAGCCGTTCAGCGGATCGTGCGCGCTGGTCTGGTCAGTTACTGCATCGACCTTGATTCCGCGACGAACAATCTCAGGAAGAACCTCGGCGCAGTTTCCCACCAGGCCAACTGAAACTGCGCGCTTCTGTTCGCGCGCGTCTTCAATAATGTCAACCGCTTCATCCAGCGTAAGCGCCAGGCGATCGCAATAGCCGTTCAGCACGCGCCGTTCGATGCGCGCCGGATCAACTTCCACGCCCAGAAACACCGCGCCGTTCAGCGTTGCCGCGAGCGGCTGCGCGCCGCCCATGCCACCCATACCGCCCGACAAAACAAGTTTGCCGCTGAGATCGCCGGCGAAATGTTTGTCGGCCATCGCCGCAAACGTTTCGAATGTGCCCTGCACAATGCCCTGCGTGCCGATATAAATCCAACTGCCCGCCGTCATCTGGCCATACATCATCAGGCCTTTGCGTTCGAGTTCGTGGAAATGGTCCCAGTTGGCCCAGGCGCCGACCAGATTGGAATTGGCAATCAAGACTCGCGGCGCGTATTCATGCGTGCGAAAAACGCCGACAGGTTTACCTGACTGGATCAGCAACGTCTCGTCGTTTTCCAGTTGCTGCAATTCGCGCACGATCGCCTCAAACGAAGGCCAGTTGCGCGCGGCTTTTCCGGCGCCGCCATAGACGATCAACTCTTCAGGTTTCTCGGCGACGTCCGGGTCGAGATTATTCATCAGACAGCGCAAGGCGGCTTCCTGATGCCAGCTCTTGCAGTTGAGTTTATTGCCGCGCGGCGCGCGAATGGTTCTGGGTGAACTCATTTGAGCAGTACTAAGATGGACCAGCTCGATTGGACCAATATCCTGGCCGTCGCTTTTGGTGTGCGACTGCCATAATAACTATTTCAAACTTATCCGCCCGATAGAAAATATTGAAGGGATATTGCTGGAGAACGAATTTGCGAGTTCCGTGTTCGGCTAACGGATAACCCGAGGGCGCTTCTCTAATTCCGGCGACCGCATTTTCAACGGCATGCGCGAATGCTATTGCATTCAGCGGGCTGCGCTCGTAATACCACCTCTGCGCTTCGCGAAGTTCTGCACGTGCTTCGGCGTGAAGCCTAACCCTCATTGGGCTGGCTAAATAACTCCGCGCGTACTTCTTCCCAAGGGATCAGTTCAACGCTGCCGGCGTCAACCTCGGCAACTCGTCGCTTAATCTCTTCCGACCATGCTGCTTCAACGTCGGCTTCGGACACGGGGTCGAGTGTCTCAATCAGTAGTCCGGCCAAAGTTGCTCGATCACGCTCTGACAGTTGCACGGCCGTTTCAAAAACTTCTTTGAGATTTCGTTCCATGAGACAGATTGTACTCCTTACGCTCTTGTGGCACTAGAACAGTGCATCGAACTGTCCGGCCTGAATCCCGTCGGCAATCTTTTGAATATCACCTGACATCGAACGATCGTCATTCAACGCGTCGACCTGGGAGCGAATAATTTCATACGCCTGTTTTACGCCGCGACCGGGCGCGAGCGGTTTGCGATGCACCAAACCCTCCGCGGCTGTGATCAATTCAATAGCAATGGCCTGCTCCGCAAGATTCACGATGGAACGCAGCTTCGTCGCCGCCGTCATTCCCATTGAGACGTGATCTTCCTTGCCGCCATCGGTGGGCACATTATCGGCACTCGCCGGATGGGCCAGAATTTTTGCCTCGCTTAACAATGCCACCGCCGCCACCTGGAGCATCATGAAGCCGGAAGCAATGCCCGCATGTTTAGTCAAAAAAGCAGGCAGGTCTTCGTTCGCATCCGGATTCACCAGACGATCGATGCGGCGTTCAGTGATGCTAATCAAATCCGTTAAAGCGATGGCCGCATAATCAAACGCTAAGCCCAGCGGCGCGCCATGAAAATTTCCGCCGGACAAAACTTCTTCAGTCTCGGCAAAGACCAAAGGATTATCAGTCGCACTTCCTGTTTCCGTCTCAACTACGGTTCGCGCGTACCTTAGCGTGTCGCGCACCGCGCCATGAACCTGAGGCATACAGCGCAAACTGTAAGCGTCCTGAACGCGCGGATCGTTTTGCAAATGCGAGGCGCGGATCTCGCTGCCTTGAAGCAACTGACGAAGATGATTTGCAACCTCGCGCTGTCCTGCATGCGGACGCGCTGCGTGGATGCGTTCATCAAATGCAACCGGAGTACCTCTTAAGGCCTCAAGCGACATTGCGCCGGCGACATCCGCGAGTCGTGCCAGTTGATCGGCGCGCTGCAACGCCAAACCACCCACCGCGCCCATCGCCTGTGTGCCATTCAATAGCGCCAGGCCTTCTTTCACTTCAAGTTGCAGCGGTTCGATTCCTGCCTGCTTCAAAGCGTCCGCGCTGGGCATGCGTGCAGCTCTGTAAAACGCTTCGCCTTCGCCGATCGCGCACAACGCCAGATGGGCGAGCGGCGCCAGATCGCCGCTCGCCCCGACCGATCCTTTTTCCGGAATAACAGGCGTAACACCGCTTTCGAGCATGGCCACCAGCATGTCGGCAACAACTGCGCGCGCGCCACTGAGTCCGCAGGCCAGCACGTTTGCGCGTAACAACAGCATTGCTCGCGCTTCGGCGATCGAGAGCGGATTGCCTATGCCGCAGGAGTGACTACGAACCAGATTCAGTTGCAATGCACGCAACTGCCCGGGCTCAATTCGCACATCAGATAACTTGCCAAAGCCGGTGTTCACACCATAAACGGTGCGATTTTCGGAAACAATTTTCTCCACTACGCGCCGCGATTGTTCCAT
>DASQPM010000140.1:0-2423 GCA_035643935.1 Pyrinomonadaceae bacterium
TGCGGCCTGCCTAAGCCTTTGTAAAAAGTGCTCACGGCGCCATCGGGAGCGACGCGCATAACCGAATCAAAACTCGCCACAGTTGGACCGGTGACATACAGCGCATTGTCCGGACCAACGACTAAGTGATAAGCGGACACCGAGGGCTCAAGTTGCGCCCACACAGTTTCTTCGCCAATGCCGTTCACTTTGTAAATCATGCCGGTGCGATCGCCCACGTACATCGTGTCATCGGAATCGAATGCAATCCCGGTCGCGACGCCAAGACCGTGCACGAAAGGCACTGCTTCTTTGAATGGCGTGATGCGATAGACCGTTCCGTCCATGCGACTGCTGACGAACATTTGACCGCGACTGTCGAAAGCGATCCCGGTTGGGTTGATGATGTCGCCAGAAAATTCGGTGATTTCGGCATTCACATCGATGCGAAACAACGTGACCGGAAGCTGTTCGCCGCGCGCGCCGGAACGAGTAACAAAGAGAGCGCCGTCGTCCCTATCAAAAGCAGGGTTGGTTACCGGATGGAGATCTTCCGCCAGTCTTCGACCGACGATTCCGGTTGCGTCGTCGCTTCTGACTCCCTGACTTTCTAATGCGATGGCCACTGCGCCGCTCTGCCTCCGTTCGGGGACGATTGCAAGGGCGCGCTTGGGTGATAGCCCCACCAGCGGAGCCCGCTCTTTCCCAAACCAGACCGCGCAGAGTGTCGGGTCGCTGGTGTCGAAATCAGCGCAATCAATCGCCACTTCGCCGCCGGGAATCGCGACGGCTGGGTCTACCTTAAGAATTCTCGGCGCTTTGCTCATTTGCTTTATATGGATTGCGGCGGCTTGATGCCGCCTTTCTAGGCAGCCGTGCGATCCTCGTAAGAGAAGAGGCTCGAGTCCTTCGGTATCACCAAGAGCGGCGTCAAGCCGCCGCAGTCCAAAGAACTGACAATTTGCTAAAGAACTTTCATCATACGACGGGCCTTGAGTGCTGTCTAATCAGCAAACATTTCCGCGCCGCCGATAACGGAGCCTTGCCTTCCTGTGGTCTGCGATGTGTTATAATCCGGCCTCGCACGTTGACTTCAGACACGGCCTTTAGTGGTTTCAAGGGGTGCTCAGCGTGCTCGCAACTGAATCCTAATGCTCAAGCGAATAAGCGAAGCGATATCGCAGAGCAACATCAAGAATCGTTCTCAGGCGTCGGAAACCCACTGCTCGCTGCACTCCCGCTGTAACTTCAGCCCGAACACAAACGCAAGCTGGCCTGAAAGTAATGGCAGAGCCGTTCAGGTACTAGTGTGCGCAACACCGGAAGGAAGCAATTATTAAGGACGTACTGGGAAACACCGCGGGCCTCAAGCCGAACCAGCTGCGCCGGATTGCGAAGCTATACACGCGGCGCGTGTCTCCACAGGAAATCGTGACGCCTGAATTTGCGCGGCAATTGGCAGAACTTTCTCATGAAACGCGCCGGCAGATTGGCGCGCTGATCGATCGCGCCGGCCATGTGGAATATGTCATGGTGGGGGACAATCGCAGCATTGAGCTTCCGGATTTCAAACGCATTCGCGTAGCCGTCGATCGTTTTCGTGGCCTGCGTTGCGTGCACACACACTTACGCGGCGAAGGTCTAACCCAGGACGATCTAACGGACCTGGCTTTGTTGCGACTCGATCTGATGGTCGCAATCGATGTCAACGAAACCAGCGGACTCCCGGGTTTGGTCAATGCAGCCCATTTGCTGCCGCTGACCGCCGACGGATCACACAGCACAGCGGGCGAATCCTACGCGTTTCTTCCCAAGGCGATCGCTTCGCAGTTGGATGTTGACTTCCTCGCGCTGATCGAATCGCTTGAAGAAGAGATGGCACGCAATCGCAATGCGACGCGCCAGGCCAGAGTCAAAGATCGCACCATTCTTGTCGGCGTAACAACTGGTCCATTGAGCGATGCGGAAGAGTCGATGGCCGAACTCAACGAATTGGCCACTTCCGCGGGCATCGTGGTACAGGACAAAGCTATTCAACGACGGCAGGCGATTGATCCGCGCACGGTGCTTGGTCGAGGAAAGCTTCAGGAGTTGCTCATCCGTTCGCTGCAACTCGGCGCGGACATGTTGGTTTTCGATCGCGAGCTGACCCCGGCCCAGGTCAGATCTCTGTCCGAAGCAACCGACTTAAAAATTCTGGATCGTTCGCAACTAATCCTGGACATCTTTGCGCAACGCGCACAATCCCACGAAGGTCGCATTCAGGTTGAACTGGCGCAGCTAAAATATCTTTTGCCACGATTGATAGCCGGACAGGATTCGGCATTCTCGCGGCTGGCCGGCGGCATCGGTGGCCGCGGCCCTGGTGAAACAAAACTCGAGACGGATCGGCGGCGCGTGCGCGATCGCATCAACCGCCTGGAAAAAGAGATTGAGTTGCAGCG
>DASQPM010000141.1:0-3763 GCA_035643935.1 Pyrinomonadaceae bacterium
GATCTTAGCCTTAACACGGTTAGCAATAATCTCTTCGCCGGACTTGATAGATTCAATCTTACGCAAATCGATACGTACCGACGCATAAAACTTAAGTGCGCGTCCACCCGTCGTGGTTTCAGGGTTACCAAACATGACGCCGATTTTTTCGCGAATCTGATTGATGAAGATGAAGCACGTATTCGACTGCGAAACGATGGCTGTCAATTTGCGCAGCGCTTGCGACATCAAACGCGCTTGCAAACCCGGCAATGAATCTCCCATTTCGCCATCGAGTTCCGCCTTCGGCACCAGGGCAGCAACCGAGTCAACAACGATCACGTCGACGCCATTCGAGCGCACCAACGCTTCCGCAATCTCCAGCGCCTGCTCACCAGAATCCGGCTGTGAGATCAGGAGCTGGTCGATGTCCACTCCGAGTTTGCCCGCATAGTCAGCATCCATCGCATGCTCTGCATCGATGTAAGCAGCAACTCCGCCAGCCTTTTGTGCTTCGGCCACAATATGCAGGGCAAGAGTGGTCTTGCCCGAACTTTCCGGACCATAGATTTCAATTATGCGTCCGCGCGGCACGCCGCCGACGCCGACCGCAATATCCAGGCTCAACGACGTGGTTGAAATTGCCGGGATATCCGAGACCTCGCGCTCCCCCAAACGCATAATTGATCCCTTCCCAAATCTCTTTTCAATATTTTGAAGCGCTGCTTCTATTGCTTTGCTGCGATCCATATTCATTCGTTCCTCAGCCATGGCATGCATCTCTTTCTTTCGCTCCTTTTCTCAACGCTGTCTTGCCGTACCCAGATTGGGACCAGCATAGCACAATTCAGCGCGAGAATGGAACAATGTTTCATACTTGCAACAAACTATTTTACTTACCGTTAGTTCAACGTCCGACCAGTTCGGCAATCGTGCGGCTAGTGCGGCGCTCGACCTGTTGGCTGAGCGAGGGCATTTCACCTGCAGCTTCATCCTTCGAAATGCGTTCTACGCGCCACATCGGAAAAAACAGATCACCCACGCCGATAAAGGGCTCGTCATGGACAACCGCATGTACCCAACTATCAAAAGCATTCAAGTCGAGGCCGCGCAAGAATACTCCGGCAGGACTAATTTCGTCGAGAACGCCCCAACATTTTTCGCGCGGCGAATGCAGCACCAGTATAACCATAGCGCCTCGCTGAATACGCACGTTGTCTGTAGCTGCCTGATCCATTTTTATGACAGGATTTTTGCAATGACCGCCGTCGCCGGAAATTTCGAACCGCTGACTACTGACAGGGCGCTGCGATCGCCCGAGTTATGTGCACAGGCTTGGACGGTTTCTCGCCTTCCGTCGGCGCGTGGTTAATGCCGTCAACGACATCCAAGCCGCTGGTTACCCTGCCAAACGCAGAAAACTTTCCGTCAAGATTCGAACCATTCCCGACGAGTATGAAGAAACTCGTGGTGGCGCCGTTTGGTTCATTAGGCCGCGCCATCGACACAATGCCGCGCACATGTTTAATGAGGCTCGGTTCGTCGGTAACCTTATGAGTCATCCTTTTTGCCAGCTCAATTCCCCACTTCTCGCTTGTCGACAAATTGCCTCCCTGAATGACGAAATCTTTAATGATGCGGCTAAAGGTCGTGGTATCGAGCGCGCCGGTAGCAGCCAGATTGAGAAAGTTGCGAACATTTTCCGGCGCTGACTCCGGCAACATCTCGATTACGATATTGCCCGCCTCGGTTTGCAGCGTGACGCATTGCTGGGCCATCTTCTCGACAGACGCGCCGTCGAATGGTTCGGACCTGTTTGCGACCAATTCGGCAGGTCTGGCATTTTTCTTCGGCGGCTCGGTCCGCGTCTCAACGTTTTTTGGTTCCTGGGCGGCGCTCAAAGACATTGCGAATGCCAGCATGCATGTAACGATGCACCCAGCGCCGCATAGCCAATTTCTGGTGCTTGAATCTCTCATCGGATCTTGCGAGAGCGCCGTAGGCGCTGAATGTTTATAGAGTCAGTCCTCTATAAACATCTCGCTCCTATGGAGCGAAAGCGTCACACAAGTCTGGCGGCCGACAACCATTGCCCGCCGTCTACCACCAAAACTTCGCCGTTTATGAAACTGGCTGCGTCTGAACAAAGAAACACCGCCGCGCGCTCGATGTCGCTGATGCGTCCAAAACGTCCCAGCGGAATATTTTTGCGCAGCTTGTCTTTAATTGGTTCCGGCACCAATCGCTTCATGCCTTCAGTATCTTCAATCGGACCAGGCGCAATGGCGTTGACCCGAATGCCGTAACGTCCCCACTCGACGGCAAGATTGCGCGTCACTGCATCAACGCCGGCCTTGGCGGCGGAAACGTGAAGCTGCATGGGCGTGCCGAGATAATGAAGCGTGGCGCTGATGTTGAGAATCTGGCCGCGCTGCTCTTTCAGTTGCGCAAAGGCGGCGCGACAGACATTGAACGTGCCTTTCAGATCAATGTCCACGACCGTGCCAAAACCGTTTGGCGAGAGCTCTTCTGCTTTGCAAAGGAAGTTTCCTGCGGCGCCGTTGATCACGATATCGATCTTGCCAAGGCGGTCGATGGTTGCCGCGATCGCCCTTTCCACTTCGTTTGCATTCCGCACGTCCGCGGACACGGCAAATGCTTCACCGACGTTGGCGTCTTGACCGTGTGCCTGGTTGATAGTCTTTGTCGCCGCTTCGAGGTGGTCCATGCTGCGGCTAACGAGTGCGACATTCGCACCCGCTTCAGCCAGCGCACGCGCAACGCCGCCTGTGATGCCGGTGCCACCGCCGGTTACAAAAGCAACGTGACCTCCCAGAATTCCCTCAACGAAGATTTTTTCAATCATGTCAGTAGACTTGGTCCCTTTTTCAGTGGCACAGACTTTAGTCTGTGGGTCATTGCAGATAACACAGATTGAAGTCTGTGCTACTAACCGCCGGCGATGAATGGCCGCGACTGAACAATATAAATCTGGCCTTTCATGTAAGCCCATTCGATGTCTTGATCGCGGCTGCCAAACACGCGCTTGATAGCCGTGGCTGCGTTTACTAAACGGCGCACCACAGCGTCAGTCAACACAATTCGTTCGCCGGTGATGGCAATCTCTTTCACGCCACCCTTCTCATCAAACGTCAGTAAACTATCTTCATCTGATCGCGTCAAAACCTGAATAGCATTTGCGCGCGGCTGGTAGATTATTTGCTCGGCAACTTTTTTCCCCTCAACGACCTTGATTCCCAGACCGCGCTTGGCGCTGATATAAACTGCGCCTTTGTTTTCGTTATTGAAGGGATCGGCCGTAATCATCACGCCCGAGCTTTCCGAGTTGATACCTTCCTGAATCAGCACAGCCATGAAGATCTTCGAATGGTCCACCATCATCCGTTCGCGCGCTTCGTACGCTTCAAAGTTCCAGAGCGATGACCAGACCGTTTTGATTGCATCAATCAGCAACTGATCGCCTTTAACATTCGGCACCGTCGTATACAATCCGGCACCACTAAAATTCGGCAAGTCTTCCGAGTTAGACGAACTGCGAACGAATAACCCCTTGTTCGCAAATTCCAACCGCGCGCGGCGCACTATCTGGGCGCGCAGATGCTCATCAAACGTACCCTGCTCGATGCGCTGCCGCAGTTCCTTTAAACGCTCTCGCCGATAAGCCGGATCGTGGACAAACTTCTTCTCGTTCAACAGCGCATAGATAGCATCGTCGAGCTTGTTCGCCTTGAGGAACTGATCGTAGTAATAAAAAGGAACTCCA
>DASQPM010000142.1:0-3361 GCA_035643935.1 Pyrinomonadaceae bacterium
TATCTGGTGATTGCTTTCTACTTTATTTTTCAACTATCGCGCCAACCCCATGACCGGCGTGCGTACCTGAAATCCTGTGCCGCGGGTTTGTTGCTGGGGCTGACAATAACGACTTCAATGTTGCCGTTCTTTATGGTCATCCTTTGCTTGCTCTACTTTCTATCACTGCGGCGCTCGGGACTGTTACCAATCTTTCTTGTCGGCTTGCTCGCCGGGTTGTTGCCGCTCTTCATCTACGATGCTGTCAGTTTTGGCAATCCGTTTCGCCTGGCAAACATTGCCGGCGCCAGCATGTTTGCCGACACCTTCTGGCGCTTCGAACCGAGGAATTTCGGTGACAAGTTGGCCCTCTATTCACGCGCGCTGGTGTTTTATGTGCCCGTGTTCGCTGTTGGGTTGTTTGGATTGTCGTATTACCCAGGTCAAATCAAACGCTCTGCGGATTTTCTAACGCTGGTCGGATTGCTGATCGTACTGGCGGCCTATGTCTTCAACATCAGCTCTGACGGTGATTGCCAGTTTGGCCCGCGTTACCTATTGCCGGCGATGCCCTTCGTCTGTCTCGGCATTGTTGGCTTCGGCTATCTTTCTCGCCCAACGGAACGCGGGCTTGCCGCCGTCGCTGTGGTGCTGACGGGCGCTTACTCGTTCGCGGTTAATTTCGTGGGCGCGCTGCGCGGAGCAATGGGTTGTCCACATGGACAGAATGCTTTTTGGAATCACGTCGCCGCGTTTGAGCAAGGCGAAGCTCTCGTCTATCCACTTGCACCGTGGCTGATTGTGCCCTGGTTGGTTTGTATATTGCTGTTAGTGACAACTAGGCAAGCTCTGCAAAGGTCGCCTCAATCTTTCAGACGGTAAAGGTAGATTGAGTTTCCAAAAACCGCTTCCGGAGTGCGCGCGCGGTAGGCGGCGAGATAGTTAATGCGCTCTGCTTCGGACACGAGGTTTCCTTGTTCGTCGGCCGGAATGGCGATAGTCGAACCGTTGAGAAAACTCGCGCCGATCGCCACGTACCGAGTTTCCGGAATCACGCGGCCTGGTTTCGGAAACATTTCATGATAGCCAATACCATAAAACTGCAGCGTTCCCCAACCTCCGGAAAGTGCGCCGCGAACATCAGTCTCGCCGTGTGCGTGCAGATAATCCGCGAGCGCGCGCGCATCATCACCCCACTCTACATTTGAGTCGGACAAATACCACCAGTGCGGATGATTCGAGGCGAGCTGGTTCATATAAGGAATATAGTCGGGATAGGCACGCAACATCTCGACGCTCATCCAGCCAAACATCAGGACGATGAACGCAATCGTCAAATGACGAGCATATTGCACGCGCAGCAAGCGATCGAGGAATACGCCTGCGGCAATGAAGAGAAAAGAATAAGCCGGTAAAAAATGTCTGATGCCAATATTGATGTTGCTCGACATCGACATCGCCGTGTAGATAGCGAAAGGAACAATCAGCCAAAGAAATCGCCACTCCCTTCGCCACAGCGACCACAACGTCCAGCCGATTGCCAGTAGCGACAGAATTAGAAACGGCAACGACGTTTTGAGCGCGAAGGCTACGGGAAAGTAATACCACCAGCCGTTATGGTTGTATTTGCCCAACAACGATGTCGGATGCCCGTCGCGATTGTGGAGCATGACGTTGTACTGGCCGAAAAGCCAGTAAGTGGGCACGACCTTCGAACCCACCTTAAAAAATGTCATCCAGTTATTGAAGGTGGGCGCAGACATTGTTTGCACCCACTTTACGTCGGCAGCCTCGATCGGTGGACTGCGAAAGTAGTACGCGGCGTTGACTAAAAAGATCATGACGCAAATGACTATGGCGAGATGGAAAGCAATCCGCTTACGACTTTCCTGCCAACGCCTCGCGAAGATGAAACCAGCAATCGCCAGGGTCGCCAGCACCGGCCACACCACGATCATGGAAAACTTTATGACCAGCGCCAACCCGCTTGCCAATCCGAGCAGCAACGCGCGCCGCGGCGTGCGCGCCTTCAGGTAATACCGAAGCACGAAGAAGAAAAGCAGAAAGGCAAACGCCGCCGGTAAATCCGTGTGCACGATGCGTCCGTGTGCGAGTACTGTCGGCTCGAGCGTGTAGAGCGCGACGGCAAGGGCGGCAGCACGCGCTCCAAACAAATCCCGCGCGTAAACAAAAATGAGAACACCAAGTCCGAGCGTGATCGGAATCATCATCGCGCGGGTCCAAAAGAAAATTGCTTCAAAGTGTTCTCGATTACTGGGCCAGAATTGGCCCATGTACTTCCAGGTTTCTTCCGAGAAATTTCCGGCTGTTTCCTCCGGTGTTGTTTCATTTGGTTGAATGAAGAGGAGCGGCAGAGCGGCCCACATCTTTACCAGTGGTGGGTGCTCGTTGTTAAGTTGGAACTTTCCCGCAACAAGATGGTAGTATCCGGCCGGAATGTGAACCAGTTCATCGTTGGTGATGCTCTTTCGCGAAATCACCGCGAAGAGATTGGCGGCCATCATCAGCAGCAGCGCTGCACACACCACTTCGGCCTTGTGGGCGGCAATCAATCGCCTGACAGATGCAAACCCGCGCCAGGTTTCAACCATAGCCCAGGTCTCAGCGGCCACGCGCTCCTGACTTTTTAATGATTCGTCCATTGAATTCCCGCTTGAGACTAAAGACTGACCACCTCGCGGCGATCGCGGTTACGCTGGCGCCGCTTTTTTATTTTTTACCCGCGCTACTGGATCACCTGGTGCTGGGTCCCGACGACGGGATGCTGTTCAATGTCCCGCTGCGCGTCGCGACGGCCCAAATAGTTAAGTCAGGACATCTACCGCTCTGGAATCCTTATATCTTCGGTGGCATGCCGCTACTCGCCGCTGCGCAGGGAGGCGTTCTGTTTCCCTTGAACTGGTTCTATCTCGTCTTGTCTCCCGCTGTCGCCACCGATTTGATGGTCATCTCGGCCTACATGGTGGCAGCGTTGGGCGCTTACCTTTACGCGCGGCGCACCGGCGCATCGGTGGCCGGCGCCGTCGTCACAAGTCTGATCTGGCAGGGTGGCGGCTTTCTCATTGGGCAAATCAGCCACATCAACATAGTTCACACGGCAGCGATGTTGCCCTGGGTGCTTTGGGCCCTGGAGCGATATGTCAGCAACAGCAGTCGTGCGCGCGGCGCGGTGTTGGCAATGTTAGTGGCCCTTCAGGTTTTTGCCGGACATCAGCAAGCTACCGCCTATGCGCTATTACTGGTTGTTGCTTATGCGATCGTGATGGCCCTCGCCGATCGTCAGACTCGTAGGCGCTATCTAACTTCGCTCGCTTTCACCACTGCCGGTTTGTTACTTGCCGCAGTGCAAATCGTACCGACG
>DASQPM010000143.1:0-2546 GCA_035643935.1 Pyrinomonadaceae bacterium
TACAACACCTGGCAATCAATCCTGACTGTAGGCGAAGGCGGCTTGCTTGGCGCCGACAACTCGTCCGGACATTCACAGAGCAGCTTGAAGTTTCTCCCCGAACCGCATTCAGATTTCATTTTTGCCGTCACGGCCGGCAGCACGGGCTTTGTCGGCTGCATTATCGTTTTGCTGGCTTATGTATTGTTACTGTCGCGTTTGATCACAGGGGCCAAGCGCGCGCCCGATCGTATGGGCATGTTAGTTATCATGGCCACCGTCGGCGGAGTAACCTGTCAAATCTTCATCAACGTTGGCATGGCGTTGGGCATTTTGCCCGTGATTGGTGTGCCCTTACCGCTGATGAGCGCGGGCCTGGCTTCGCTGATTGCCACGTTTATTGCCATTGGCTTTGCCATCAGCGTGCAATTGCGAAGGTTTGTAAACTAGCTGTATGGCAAACTCGCTTCGCGTTTGCCGCGTCTTCGGTTTATACTCGCCTTAGCTCGCCTCTGCGGACTTTTCGTTTCAGCATTAAGAAACTTGGAAAACAAAGCAAGCAGCACTGCGGAACTCGAAGACGAGCATGTGCTCCCGGCAAGCGAGTTACGAATTTTATCGTCGTCCGAAAGCGTGACGATGTGCCAATCAACTCTTGGTAAGCCGCCCTGGCGATTGACGCCAGGCAAGCGTGCTAACGACAGTAGAGTCCTTTGACAACGATGAGACGAAGTGGCGGCGACCATTTTCTTTTGGTGATTGCATGCCGTTTTGGAAACCGCGTTGTTGCAAGTTTTTGCTGGATGCCAGTTTTGCTGGATGCGCGCGGCTAGTTAGGTTTCCTTTTTGAATAGTTCCATGGTCCGGCGCTTTCTGGTCCGAAGAGATCCAGATCAATCGGCGCCCCAGCGACAACCCATTCTCTTTCGGCCCGCGGGCGAGCTGTCCCTTTGTTTGCCTGCCGCCGGACCAAAAACTCCATCCAACTCATTTCACAGCGCGACGCTCAGGCGTCTCGTTATTCACTGCTATGCGCGCCTCGCTCTGCTGCTTGAAGCGCGCGTAGATCACACCACAATTTTTCATAGCGCAAACAGACCAGCGAAAACACTTTGTCGCAGTATCGCGAGAGGCCTGTCAGGCTTTTACGCCGTCGACCGTTTTCAAGTTGGGTCCGCGCTCCAGGAGATCACAAGTACACAATGGCAAAAGAATTAATAGTCAGCGTCAACGGACGCGAAAAGAAAATCGCGATCATTGAAAACGAGAAAGTCACCGAGTTTTACATTGAACGTGGCGAGGGCAATCAGGGCATCGTCGGCAACATTTACAAAGGCCGCGTGATGCGAGTGCTGCCCGGCATGCAGTCGGCATTTGTCGACATTGGGCTCGAGCGCGATGCGTTTCTTTACGTCTCGGACTTCTTCGATGAGGAAGAAGAATTTGAACGCATTGTTATGGACAAGTCGAAGAAGGGCGAGGCCGAAGACGCGCAGCGCATCGCCGCTGAGCAGATCGCTCTCGGGCGGGTTGAGCGCGAACACCATATGGAGGCAACGCAGGAACGCGCCGAACCTTTACAAGAGATTGAAGCGTTAACACCTTTGGTCGAAGCCGAAGCGAGTGAGGACGATGAAGCAAACAAACGCCGCGGGCGAAGAGGGCGACGACGTGGACGCGGCAAGGAAGATTTTGATTCCCCGCAACAAACTGCCGAAGCTGCCAGAAAACGCATCACGCCGGAAGAAATTGGCACGCCTTTTGTCGCCGCAGATCCATCGATTCTTCGCATTATCGATGACGAGGAAACAGCCGCTGTCAACGGCGAGATGTTCAAGGACGCCCGCCTGCAAGAGCGACTGCTGGATCAGATTCATGCAGGTGAATTCAATCTGGAAGATGACTTTCGCACCGCCGAAGTTGGTTCAGTCATGTCGTCTGCAGAACTGCGCGATGGATCTTTCCAACGTATCGCCGACGATGAAGACGACCCGGCAACGGCTTTTGATGTATCACCGCGGACGCGAGAGCCGATCGCTGCACACATAGAGGGTTTCCTTGATGACCTGGCTGCAACCCCGCTGCAAGCGACTGCCTTTCACCGCATCAGTGACGACGAAGAAAACGCAAACGAGTTTTCGACAAGCGAAACAGACATTGCTGAAGAGGAAGAAACTGACGGTGCTACGAAAGGCCGAACGCCTGCAAAGCGCTCACGGTTGGGCAAACTGCTCAACAGCGTCGCCGGAAAAAAGAAACCTGCCAGCAAGCGCTCAACCAAAAAGCCGGCACGGGAGTTAGCGGCAGAAGCTGCCGATGACAACGCCGCAGCAGAGGTTGAAGGTTCCCTCGAACCTTATGACGACGCTGAAGCTCGTCTGACGGACGGCGGCTCGCGCGCTGAGTTTGCTACCCGCCGAGGCGGCAGACGGCGCCGGCGTCCCACGAAAACCAGTGGCGGAGAAGCAACGACGGAGGCCGCGCCAACAGACGAAATGCCTGAGGCTGAACCCGAAGTGACCAGCGAACCGGTAGTTGAAGAGTTGGCCGTTGCTGCCACTCCTGTC
>DASQPM010000144.1:0-12992 GCA_035643935.1 Pyrinomonadaceae bacterium
CCCCAGCGCGCCGCGATCCCCCAGCGCGCCGCGATCCCCCAGCTCGCCGCGATCCCCCAGCGCGCAACGATCCCCCAGCGCGCAACGATCCCCCAGCGCGCAACGATGCCCCAGCGCGCAACGATCCCCCTGCGCGCAGCGATCCACCAGCGCGCAGCGATCCCCCAGCGCGCAACGATCCCCCAGCGCGCAGCGATCCGCCGCCGCAACATTCTGAGCACAGGGAGGACCGAGCACCGGCCAAGATAAAAGACCCGCGGTAGCTGCCAACACAGACTAAGGTCCTTTAGTCTGTGCCTTCGTAACCGGCCACAGAGTAAAGTCTGTGCCACTGTTCGCGCTCCGCGCTCATTGCAGGCGGGACGCCCGCGGTCCCAGTAACCACGATTTACGATTCACGATTCACGATTCACGATTTTTTAGGTTTGACTGCGAGGCGGGGTACGGTTCGTGGTTTGTTGTCCATGTCCGCGCGTACCTCGCCGATGCGGTAAGCGCCCATCTTTTGATAAAAGCCTTCAGCATTTGGGTCTGAAGAAATTTCAACTTCTGAAACATTGAGTGCGCCCGCGCGCTGCATGGCGTGCAGAAAAAGTTCCTTGCCCACGCCCGTGCCAATGTATTTTGGTGCTACCCAAAGATGTTCCAGCTCCGCTTTGTCATTGCGCACCACCAGCGCATAAAAGCCGCGCACGTCATCGTCGCTTACCAACACGTAGACGTCGTTCGTGCTCACAAAGTCACTCGAGATCGTCAGCTCATCCTGCCAATGTTTGATCCAGTGCTCGGGATAACCCCAATAACGCTTCGCGTCATGAGCAATCTGAGTTAGCGCGGACGCGTCGTCTATTGATGCTCGTCGTATTCTCAAGGCGCAAATTGTATATAGCTTCCAGGAAAGCTAAGGATGCTGCCAAACTGAGCCATCGGCGTATTCGATACGAATGATAACCACTTGCTCACTCAAGCCTTCCCGCTCGTTCTTGTTGAGCGAATCGGCGCTGATGGTCCGGGTCGGCGATCTATTGACGATCACCCTTAGTTCGCCGGTTTTACCGGAGCCAATTTTCTCTTCGCTAGTAAATTGCTGACGATTGATCTCATTGTGCGTATCCGCATCAAGGAAAACATAATCCCAGTCAACGGATTTGATCGTTTTGTCGCTGCCGTTGTTAACCGTAACTTTATAAATGAAAACATAACGTGAAGTAGTATTCCGGTGTTTCTGGGCCATATTGGCCTCGTCCGCCCGAGCTTCGCGTTTGATCTTGTCAACTTCCGCTGAATTACCGCCCCTCTTAGCGTCATCAATACGCTTCTCATTTCTCATTCGCGCACGCACCTCATCAAAATCCTCAAGCGGACCGCTGAAGGGATCTCTCTGCCATCCCAGCCGTTCCTTGCTCCAACTAAACTTGAGCACAACGAGAGAGGGTTTCTGAGAATTTGCGGAAGACTGACCGTTTGAAACAATCGCCAGCGCTCCAAGTAATATCACGATGCTTGCAACTCTCATGGTCAATTCCTCTATGAATCATCACGAAGACTGAGGATACTACCTCGTCGTTAAGGAAGAAAGTCAACTAGCGAAATGCGGAAGAAAAAAGGGCTGAAGAGGGATTGTTCTTCAGCCCCTGGCAATTTACGCACATGCTGGAATCCGCATGGCCGCTCCGCAAATATTAAGTGGCCTTAAAATACATACCTGAGGCCAACGATGATGCGGCGATTTCCACCGTCTGTACCCCACTGATTGAGGAATTGGGTTGAATTAACACGGCCTTCAGGAATACCAAAGTCTCGGGTGTTTGTGAAATTGTAGAAGTCCGCCCGGATTTGGATCTTTTGAGTCTCTCCGATGCGAGTATTCTTCAAAATGCCAAAATCAATGTTGTTGATACCGTCTGCGCGCAAGATGTTGCGGCCGGCGTTACCTACGCGCTCACCGGGACATCCCGTGGTCGTATTCGGGGCCCCGCACAAGGTCTTAAAGAGTGAGCGCCCGCCTGCCGCCAAAAGTTGTTCGACAGACATGCCGGAGATCGGAAGGGTCGTGTTCAAGTTGGGTCGTATGGCACTGCCCACCAAACCGTCGATTCCGCTCAATGCGCCCGTCGGATCGGAACCATTCAGTGGCGTGAAGGGCGCACCACTTTGGAGTGAGAAAGACGAATTCACCTGCCAGCCGCCCAGCAAACGCCCTACAACCCCTGCCTGACTGCGGAAGTAAGGCAATTCATAGACGAAATTACCCGCAAGCCGCTGCGGACGATCGTAGCTAGAACGACCCCGATCAGCTCGACGGTTAAAAGAATCTTGCGAGACGGCCACTTCGGCGCCTGAGGGATTGAAGATTTCAGACGCGGTGTCGATGAACGTACTCCACGTGTAATGCAGTCCCGCGCTGAAACCTCGGCTCAAGCGCTTCTCCATACTGACCTGCATTGAGTGATAAATCGACGACGCAGCGTTGGCCCGCAGGCGGATGATAGAGCGCGTTGGATCCACCCTCGTTGTCGAAAATGGCAAACGTGGATTCCCGTCCAGTGTCTGAAACAGACTGTTTCCCTTCGAACCCACATAACCGACTCGCAGTACCAAGTCTCGCGACAATTCACGTTGCACTTCCAAACTGAATGAATCATAGGAGGGTGAACGAAGATCGGCTCCCACGATGGTACGCGTGAGTGTATTCGGGTTCAGTCCGGTTGCTCCCTGAATAGCTGGCAACACAACAAAGGCGTTGTTGACGCCGGGTCCGGGAGTGGTGGTTACAGGGGTTGGGTTCTGTGCCACAGTAGACAACGTTACTGACGCGACGAACGGAAATGAGCTCGCGATATTCGCGGCAATGTTGGTGAACGTGTAATCGTAAGAACGTCCATATCCGCCCCGGATTACAAGCCTGTCACCACCTGTTACATGGCCCATTAGTCCATGGCTGCTCGTACGAGGGTTCCAATTGAAGCCGATTCGAGGCTGGAAGTTATTCTTGTCACGTTTAGGCACAGGGAGGAACCTAAAACCTTCATTCCCGCCAGCGGCCGCTACAATCCGATTATTGACTTTCACCAGATCGGTGATTGGCTGGCCCGGGGTTTCGTACCGGAGTCCGTATGTCAGGGTGAAGTTTGGTCTGATCTTCCATTCATCCTGTCCATAAGTCCCGAAGTCGGTCCAGTCGTAATAGTAAATCGCCTGACCGCCAGCTAGCGGCTTATTTATCGTGGCTACGTCAGCAACGTCATTAACGAAACGATCCAGCGAGGCATAAAACAACCGGCCTCGGATAGTGGGAAAAAAGAACTGCTTTAACTGTTGGCGTCGAATATCGACCCCAAATTTCAGCGCGTGATTACTGGTTGAGTACGAAATGTTGTCCTGTAACTGATAAGTTTGCTGGAAACTGAACTGCGGAAGGTTTACGGCAAGACCAATGCCGGTCCGGCTCGTCCCTGCGTTAAAACCTATCATACCGAGTTCGGAGATCTCTATCGACGGAATTAATTCCGATGAGGGATCCTGTGAACTTGTATTTGAGGCGCGCCGCAAATAGGCGCCTCTCCATTCATTGACCAAGCGAGGGGAAAGCACGCTGGTAAGTGTCAAATTTAGGCCCTGACTGCGATTAACATTCTGAGAGGCGTTGCCTGGCGGAGTGGCTTGCCCGCTTCCTTTGGTGTCATTGTCGTTGAAAATGTAGCGACCACTAAGCGTGTGCTTGTTGGTTACACGGTGATCCACGCGCACTGATCCCTGCCAATCATCTAATCTAAATGCGGTTGAGCCTGTTAAATTGCCGACAGGCACGGTAAAAACTTGCCCGCCGAGAGAGAATCTCGCGGACGCCCCGGTCGAGGTTTGCGCGGGAGGCACAAATCGTAGCAGCGCGGCGACCTGCGGACGTGCACCCGCTGCGTTTTGCAGGATTTGTCTGCCGGCTTCCGTCGGAGCACCGTTTAAGGTAAACCCGGATCCGAGTTGACGATCCCACCAGCGCTGAAGAGATACAAAGAAAAAGGTTCGATCCTTGCCGCTAATAACAGAAGGTCCCCCTTCGCCAAAACGCGGTAGATACAGAGGCCCGCCGAACGTTCCTCCAAATTGGTTTTCAATTCGAAAAGGAGCATGTCTCTTTCCCGGATCCGTAGCATTTGGATTGCAGAATCCCGCGTTCTTATTTAGGTTGCTGCAGGCATTGAGCGTATTGTCATTGTGGAACCAAAAACCAGAGCCATGAAACTGGTTCGTTCCACTCTTCGTAATCGCGTTAAAAATCGAGCTGCTATTTCGCCCGTATTCTGCATTAAACTGGTTGGTGATCAGCCTTACTTCCTGAATGAGGTCGGGATTGTTCAACTGAACCGATGCGCCCGCTATGCCAGTATCGTTGTTATCCTGACCGTCAATCATGAAATTATTCGACCGCAGTCGACCGCCATTTGCGGAGTAACCGATGCCTTGCGCGAACTGAGATTGATTCGATTGAATTTGACTAATACCGGCGGCAGACAGCGCCACATTGAAAACGCTGCGATTAGTAGCAAGCGGGAGTTCTGAAAGCCGTCGGGGGTCGAAGCGAGTGCCAACTTCGGCGGTGGTTGTGTTCAGCATCGATGCATTTTCCACTACATTCACGACTTCTTGTACGCCCCCGGGCTTCATTGTGACGTCAACGATGGCGTTTTGATTCAGCGCGAGCGTGATGCCGGATTGAACATATTTAGCAAAACCACCCATTTCCACGGTCAACTCATAACCACCGACGGGTAAGTTCTCAAACCGATATCTGCCCTCATCGCTGGTTTGGGAGGTACGTGCGATATTTGTCTCCACATTCCGAACCGCGACGGTAGCTTTAGGGATGATTGCCTGCTTCTCATCTCTAACCTCGCCGGAGATCGAGCCGGTAGTCTGGGCGGAAACCGCATAGCTCGAGCAGGCAAAAAAGGCCATTAACACGAGCAGGAATCTTGTTGCTTTGAGCATCAATCCTCTCCTTTGTAGGACCCGGTACGGGGCATTCAATTGAGCTTGCGTTTAGAAAGGCGTGCACACCCGGCGTGTTCTTCTTCTAGTGTGCTCAAAAGACGCAAGCAATATTCCACGCGATCGCTAAACTTCATAGGGCTGAGAATTTGCAAGTATCGGAAGGAATTAGTGAAGGCCGCAGCTAGTTTGGGGACCGGCCAAAGTAGAGAATGGAAATTTCAGTTCAAAATCTTGGATTTATCCAATTGCATGAATCGTATTCGAGCAGATTCCTGCGTGAGTTCGGAAGCCGCTTTGCTGATTCAATCAGGACGATGCTGCTTCGCTGGCTGCTGCGGGCGCGGTCTCGTCGTGGTGTTCAGTCGTGTAAAGGCGGAGGATGTCCTGTCCCTGACGCGAGCGCGGATCGATAGTGCGGATATGCTTACGGCCCTGCATTTCCCAAATAGCCGTTACCACTCCGTCTTTTTCTACGGCGTGATAGGAAATCTCCTCGGTGCTTGCCGGTGCCGGTGCTGCATTCTCGTCGGCGCCAACCGCTGCTGTGGGATGCTCGTTTTTATCTACAGCTGGTTCGGCACTCGCGGTCTCGCCAATCGCGGTCTCGTTCTCAGACATTATTTCGGTGGTACTCCTCTTAAGAAATTCGAACTGTTAGCTTGTCTTGTTGGTTTCCCAGAATTGTTGCATAGGCCCGCGCCAGTGTCCAACAGCACTGCGGGTGTGGCATAGACTTTAGTCTGTGCCTTCCTCAGCAGCGCACAGATTAAAGGAAGGTCTGAACAAGTTGTTGAAACGTGCGTGGTTTCTTTCCCTCCCTTTGGGAGGGGTTAGGGGAGGGTGCGAAGCTTAACGCGCACAAGCCCTCTCCCCAACCCTCTCCCAAAGGGAGAGGGAGAAAGACTTCAAACATAGAGTCTGTGCCACTCAAATAATCACGCGCGCATCGCCAGCGCAGCCTCAACAGCTTTACGCGGAACGACGACGCCCCAACCCTGTCTTTCAATTTCAACGCCCGGCACGCGTTCTGCCGTATCGATCAAAATTCGTTTTACCTGCTGCGGCGTCAGTGCCGGATTGGCTTCCAGCATGCAAGCAACAATCGACGCGACGATAGGCGATGCGAACGAAGTTCCATCGACGTACTTATAGTTGCCATTGATCACATTGCCTTCGCGCAACTTGATGGTGATCAACTGTCGCAGCAAGGGAACCGGCAAGTCGCGAGCGCCGTCAAGATCTTTGTCTATACCGGGACTGCATTCAATGATTGCCTGTAGTTCATCATCGGCAGCGGCATCGAGCGCAGAATAGAGTTGAGCCTGATCCGCAGTTGGAGTGGAAGGAAGTATCGGGGCGGCCACCCAAATTCCCGGCGCGATGAGCTCGGGTTTTTGCAGGCCGTCGATGGTAGGACCATACGACGAGCGGTACATGCCGCGCTTGGCACGGTCCAGTGAATTCTGATCGTCGAGTCCGCCAACGGAAATGGCGGCGGGCGAGCTCGCCGGCGGCAACACGGGATGGCCCGGCGCCATTCCGGCGTTGCCGACGGCGCAAACTACGATGAGACCGGCGCGCACCGCTCGTTCAACGGTTTGGCAAAGCGAGTTCTCAAGATACGTCTGTTCAAAGTCGCCACCCGCGGAAATGTTAACCACGCGAATGCCAAACTCCTCAGCGTGAGCGATGATCCACTCGAGACCTAGTTGAATATTTTTTTCCGGTATGCGACCAGTGCGCCCAACCTTCACCAGGACGACTTTCGCATCGGAAGCGATGCCGCGATAAAAACCTTCTGAGAGGTGACCGTTTCCCGCTGCCACCACGGATGTCATCATTCCATGCCAACTGGCAACATTGCTTGTCCTAAGCGCGGTCACACCCTCATCCGGTGAAAAGATGTTGTGATAAGCGACGATCCGGTCTTCCGGTTTTGTCAGATCGTCATGCGCGTAGAATCCGGAATCGAGAAAAGCGATCGTTACTCCGCGGCCGGTGAACGCTTCATGCGCATCCATGCGCAAAGGCGTCGGCAGGACGTAGTCGTTTTGATCAAATACCGCGACATGAGATTCGACCTGTGCTTTCGCCCTTTTCAAAAGCTCCAGACACTCGGCGCAAATCGCGGCTGGCTCTTTCCTGGGAGCGTTCGCATCCACCAGTCCCTTCAATTCGGCGCCGGCCGGCGTTGCAAGGTCCTGCGAACCTCGCAAGCGGCCGCAGAAGTCACACGCGCTCGCGAGATTTTTTTCTTCAATAGCGGTGGTTGGAGTTGAGATTAATGGTTCAGACATTGCTGCGCAGTTTACTCGATTCGCAAAGGAATTCAACGGGGCGTGAGGTTGTGCCTGCGGCGCGCCGCGTGTAAGGTATTGTCCGAAAGCAATCCAGACTAATAAGCAACTCTTCCGACCCGATGGCCCAGGAAAATTCCAGTGTCGCCGATCTCTTCCGTCGCGCGCAGGCGCTGCGACGCGAAAGGCCGCAGGCATCATACAAAGATATCAAGGCACAGCTTGTTAAGGAGTTTACCGGGCGGCCTTTTCCGTCGCTACTTAATCTGACTATACCTGAACAGGACGCGCGCGCCCCCGAAGAAGATTGGACCGCGGGACTGCCACTGGTGCGTCGCGGTATCCAGTTTCAGGATTGGAAAGAGATTGCTAACGGAATTATTTTGAGTTTAGAGCAGACGGAAAACTATGAGAGCCAGCGCGGTCCTGAAGGCGACCGCGATGAATGGCACGATCGAACTGTCGGCATCGAAGAACCCACCAAAAAAGCTATCGGCAAGTGGATGCCGGAAGAGTTGATGAAGCTGGCCGAAAGAAACGTAAAGAAGTAACGCCGTAAATCGATCTCACAATTGAGACTGCAAAACGGAGCACGTTATGGACAATCATTCCCAACTGATGACGACCTTTCCGTTGTTTAAGGGATTCACCGAAAATGGCACGAAGAGGCTGCTCGACGCCGGCGAGGTCACGCAACACGCGCCCGGCGAACTGTTACTTAAAGAAGGTGACACGGCCGAGTTTGTCCTGCTTGTGTTAACCGGCAAGCTTGAAGTTTTTGTCCAGCGCCAGGGAAAAGATCTCGTGCTGACCGAAGCGGGGCCGGGCGCAATCCTGGGCGAGCTGGCTGTCTTGTGTGGCATTCCGCGCTCGGCTTCGGTGCGAGCGAAAGATGCATCGCTTACATTGAAGTGGTCCGACGAAGCATTCCGTTCCTTGTTGTTGCGCGATCATTCATTGTCGCAGCGAGTTTTCAGCGGGGCGCTGCGCACGCTGGTTGATAAGGAACGCTCGCTGATTGATTCGTTGATCGCCGCGCAAACGCCGGCGTAGTTGAACGAGTTCGGTTTTATGTGGAGTGTAAATGAGTTTTCTCGATAACCTGATTGGGGATCCGAAGTATCAGGCAAACGCACCGCGTCAGCCTGAAGAAGTTGCGGATGTAGATATCATCAGTCCCGACACTCAACGCGACAACCGCATTCCGCCCGGACAATCGCGCACCAAAAAATGGCCGGTGCTCGACGCGCACGGCACCCCGGAAGTCGATCTGGCGACGTGGTCGTTCGAAGTTGACGGCTTAGTCGAGAATCCGCTGCAGTGGTCGCTTGATGAATTCATGCAACTGCCGGCGGTGAAGGTTTACGCCGACTTTCACTGCGTCACGCGCTGGTCGCGATTGGACAATGTTTGGGGCGGCGTGGCGACAAAAGAAATAGCGAGGCTTGCCGGAGTCAAACCGGAAGCAAAATTTGTTTTGGCACTCGCTTACGATTACGGTTGGACCACCAACGTGCCTATCGAATACTTTCTCAACGAAGACTCGTTGTTTGCCTGGTCTCATGATGGTCAGCCAATCCCTGCCGAGCACGGTGGGCCAGTACGTTTGATCATTCCGCAGCTCTACGCATGGAAGTCAGCCAAGTGGGTTAAGGGCGTGCGCTTTCTCGAACACGATCAAGCGGGCTATTGGGAAGAAGGCGGCTATCACATGCGCGGGGTGCCGTGGGGCCCGGGCGATGGTGAACGCTTCCGCTGGTCGTAATATTGATCTGTTTTCGATAGCTTTCGGAATCCATGAGCGAAACTTTGAAGAGGATTCGTGAGCTAGTAAGCCGTCGAGAAGTTTAGTTTCGGACCATGGATACGATTAGTTGGCAAATGACGGCATTTTCATTCAAGATATTCTTGGCGGAATCGAGCAGGCTGTAGTTATTGAGGATTATCCCGATTACTTCAAGGGTCCTTGCGTGTTGGTTATGCAGCGAGATGAGCACGGCCAAGTCATCCACGTTGTTGGGGGAATGGCAAAGAATACGAAGTCCCGGGCTGTTGTTGTCCTGCCTACCGGTCGGATGCAAATCGCTGGACTGCAGATTACATGAAAAGACGATAATGAAAACACGCCATCACAAGAAATTAATCCATGAAGGGCAATATGTTGCTGAAGTCGATGTTGAACTAATCGAAAACGACGACGGCTGGTCACCTTACCTTTCTTTGGAAGACACGAAAAAGTTAGATGACGTTCGAAAAGCTTTGCTTCGGGCGGACCTTAAGAAAGCAAGCGAGCTGGCCAACGTTTTCGAACTAACCCCTATTCGTCTTTGAAGGCCTCCCCAACCTACCTATTGGGAATCTTGTAGAACACACTTCGTGCCGCAATCACCCAAAGACGCCGCCGCTGTAATTCTCCTTCGTCACCAAACTAATCCAGACAACCCTGAAGTCTTTCTCGTCAAGCGCAGCGAGAAGCTAGCGTTCCTGGGCGGGTACCATGCTTTTCCCGGCGGCCAGTTTGATGCGACTGACACTGAGGCGCCGGTTGAAAATTGTCCCGACGCGGAAACTCGCGCGGCGATTAGTTGCGCAGCTCGTGAATTGTTTGAAGAGACCCAGGTCCTCGTGGCTCGCGGCGGAGAGGCGTTGACGAAAGGTCAACGTGAGTCACTGTTTGACGATCTTCAATCGCGTCGCATGTCGTGGCCTGCGCTCTTAAACCATTACAAACTGCATCTCGACGGCGACGATTTCACTTTTGTCGGTCGTTGGGTGACGCCGCCATTTAGTGCGCGACGGTTTGATACGTTGTTCTTCCTGGTTAAGTGCCCCGCAAAACAGAACGCGCGCATCGATGCAGACGCGGAATTAGAGAGTGGAGAATGGATCGCGGCCAGTGATGCAGTAGGAAGATGGCAACGGTCGGAAATTATCGCCGTTCCTCCCGTACTTCACTCCTTGAAGACTTTGGCAGGCGGGCTGACCGAAGACTTAGTGCAAAGATTCCTGGCCTCGCCGAATGCGAACGGCCAACCCACCAGACGAATTGAATTTCACCCCAACTACATTTGCTTTCCGGTACGCACGCCAACAAAACCGCCGGCCACGCATACCAACTGCTACTTGATCTATACGTCGCGGGAACTTCTGATTATTGATCCCGGCTCGCCTTATGAAGACGAGCAACAAGCGTTGGCACAGGCTGTTGACGATCTGGTTGGCGAAGGCCGCAGCGTGCGCGAGATCGTTCTAACGCACATGCATCCGGATCATGTGGGTGGAGTGAATGCCCTAAAAAAGCATTTGGGTGAACAAACGAAAGTTGCAGCCCACAGACTGACTGCCGAGCCGCTAACCGAAACCATTCGAGTCGATCGCTTGATCGAGGACGGCGACTCGATTGATCTAGCTGGCTCGCCAAACATTTCCTTGCAGGCGATGCATACACCCGGACACGCGCGCGGTCACCTTTGCTTTCATGACGCGCGAACCGGCACGCTCATTTCGGGGGACAACATAGTCGGACTTGGCTCAGTGTTAATCGAACCCGCTGAAGGAAACATGCGCGACTACCTTGATTCGCTGCGACGTCTGCGAGCGCTGCCGAACATTTCTGTAATCTTTGGCGGCCATGGACCGGCTATCGCCAATCCTTACGCCAAACTCGACCAGTATATTTCTCACCGGCTCGAGCGTGAACACAACATTCTCCAAGCAGTACGTGAAGGCGCGGCGACGCCTCAGGATATCGTCGCTCGCGTTTACACCGACGTCTCTCCTAAAGCGCACGCGATGGCCGAACGCGCCGTCCTGGCGCATCTGGAAAAGCTGATCGAGGACAAGCTGGTGCAGAAAAGTTCCGAGGGACGGTTCCTTCCGAGTAGCTGAGCAATGGCGCACTGATTTATCTCTGTGCGTCCTTTTGTGCTCTCTGTGACTCTGTGGTGAGTCTTTATTAATTGTTGCTCAGCACCGAGAAGAGTCGCGTCAAAACCAGCCAACTCGAGCCGGCCACTACCTGTTTCTTCGGTGACTCGCGTAAGATATTCTCATCTCCCGGATTTTCGATTCCAAAGTCAAGTGCTTAATAAATTCCATGAGCAGTCCCAAAACTTTTCGTGAATTACCGCAAACGTTTGGTGAACTTAAAACGAGCGGGTACCAGAGCGTCTCAGTCAAAGACGAGTTGCGCGCGAACCTGATAAAGAAGCTCAAGCGCGGCGAAAAACTCTTTCCCGGTATCGTCGGTTTCGATGAAACCGTTATTCCCCAGCTCGTTAATGCCATCCTGGCGAAACACAACATCATCTTATTGGGACTCAGAGGCCAGGCGAAAAGCCGCATCATCCGGCAGTTGACAGAACTGCTAGACGATCACATTCCAATCATCGCCGGCTCCGAAGTGAACGACGATCCGTTTCATCCGATCTCAGCCTACGGCCGTCAGACCCTGGGACTTCATAGCGACGCAGCCCAGATTGACTGGATCGATCGCGATTCGCGATTTGTAGAAAAGCTGGCAACCCCTGACGTTACGATCGCCGATATCATTGGTGACGTCGATCCGATCAAGGCAGCCAAGGGCGGGCATCTGCTCAGTGACGAGTTGACTATTCATTACGGCCTGCTGCCGCGCGCGAACCGCGGCATCTTTGCCATCAATGAATTGCCTGATCTGGCCGGCAAGATTCAGGTTGGACTCTTCAACATCATGCAGGAAGGCGACGTGCAGATTAAGGGTTACCCGGTGCGCCTGCCGCTGGACGTGATGCTGGTTTTTTCAGCGAACCCAGAAGATTACACCGCGCGCGGTAAGATCATTACGCCGCTCAAAGACCGCATTGGCACTGAAATCACAACTCACTATCCAACTGAAATTCAAATCGCCGTGGAGATCACTCGTCAGGAGGCGTGGGTCACTCGCGACGGACTGAAGGACCGGCTGCACGTCCCGGATTTCATTCGCGAAGTCGTCGAGCAAATTGCTTTTGAGGCGCGCGATGATAGCCGCGTTGATAAGCATTCCGGCGTATCGCAGCGCATGCCGATCACGGTCATCGAGTCGGTCATCTCGAATGCTGAACGTCGCGCACTCTTGACTGAAGAAGAAGAAATTGTGCCGCGCATCTCGGACATCTATGCGGCAACGCCTTCGATGACCGGCAAGATGGAACTCGAATATGAAGGCGAGCAGATTGGCGCCGGCCGCATTGCGAAAGATTTGATCAAGCGCGCAGCCGGCGAGATCTTCGAAGGCTATTTTGTCGGTATCGACTTTGCACAAACGGTGCAATGGTTCGATCAAGGAAACAATCTGCGCCTGGCAGACACGGCATCGGCGGAGGAGTGCAAGGCGTTGCTCGAAGCCGTGCCGGAGTTGATCGATACCGCGCTGATTCCGTTTGATTTCAAAAAGGCGAACCAGGCGAAAGTCGTTGCCGCGTGCGAGTTGGTGCTGGAAGGCCTTTATGCTGAGAACAAGATCAGCCGCAATGAAGAGGGTGGCTACTCGGCGGTCACCAAAGCAAAGAAAGACCGCCGCGGAATGATCTACGACGATCTCACCGAAACCGGAAAGTACAGCTAGGAGAATTTAGCCGCGGATGAACGCGGATGAACGCGAATCAGAAAATCACCCAAAACATGCCGCTTGGAGGCTTTCACGATGGAGGAGAAAGATAGCGGCCTAAAACATCGCGACCT
>DASQPM010000145.1:0-4795 GCA_035643935.1 Pyrinomonadaceae bacterium
CTTCCTCCTGCGAGAAAGGCTGATGATCAATCAAATCACTCCACAGATCGCCGGCCTACCTGTTTTCAAAGAACTGTCCACGATGTCGTGGCACTTTTGGTTGTCCACGATGTCATGGCACTTATCAACCGGATGCTAGCAACAACTTGCGATTCTCTAACGCTGGTAATTTAAGGTGCTGACTTTAGCATCCGGTCGCTACCGCTCGCGGTTCTGCATTATTTAGCCTTCTTTATACATCGCATTAACCGACGCTTTACGTCGCCGCCTAGCACTTCCGTATTGGTCAACCAGATTCTCACGCCCAAATCTTAAAATTTTTATCAAGCGGAGGACACACTACTCCCTGCTGCCGTGAGGCGGCTAATTGAGCTAAGTTGTCGCGTCCAGCCGGAAGAGCGAATCGGTAATGCTAGGGTGAGTGCGGCGCAGCTTTAGATGAGCAGGCCGCGAAAAATCTCTCTTTCAGAAACAATACCGATTTCGCTCTCTTAGATTGCGGCCAGACCCAAAGCAGTCAAGAGCGCAGAAATAGCCGCGCTTGATAGCGATTGCGCTTTACCGCCCGACGGTATGTCGCCGAGACGTGTTGGACTTGTTGCTTGTTGCGACTGAGGTTTCGGTGATCCATCAGTGGGTATTTCACCAGCGAGCGTTGAAATCGAAAAAACGCAGGCCAGTGCCGAGGCCATGAAAAAGCGTTTCATTATCTATTCTCCTTTGAGGTTGGGGATGCAAGACTTCTTACATAAAACAGAATAGAGCAATTTCGAGAAGTTCTTGCAAGGCGGGTCAAGGGCAACTAATATTCGCAGGCGTTAGGTTAGCAAGCTCTCTTACACTCACGTAGAAGGGTCTAATTCTCATGAGGATAACCTCACGAAAACTCAACGTCGCCCACCTCAGTGCCAATGAGGAAGCACTCGTCAGATGTCAAGCAGCTCTAGAGTTGAAGGACCGAGGTGACTACCAGGGCGCAAAGGAAATAATGGGGCGCGCGTGGAAGCGTGTTGGCGATTGGCCGGATACGAAGACGCTACATCCATCGGTCGCTGCAGAAGTTCTATTGTGCGTTGGAATTTTGACCCGGTGGATCGGAAGCAAGGAAGGGATCCAAGAAGCACAGGAAGCAGCAAAAAATCTCATTAGTGAGAGTATCCAGTTCTTTGAAAACATCGGGGATCGAAAAAAAGTTGCGGCAGCCCGAATGGAGCTTGCCTGCTGCTACTGGCGCGAAGGCGCTTTGGATGAGGCCCGTATCATTTTAGTTGAATCACTCGAAAAGCTAACATCGCCTGGAAACACACGAGCGAAGGCGATTTTGCGATTGTCGATCGTTGAGTGGTCTGCCGAGCGTTTCAACAAAGCACTGACTATCCTAGTTCAAAATACCGCACTGTTCGACAAGATCCCTAACAACGCAGTTAAGGGCGCCTACCATAATCAATTAGCGATGGTGCTTCGAAAGCTTAATACTCTAGGCGATGAGAATGTCGAGTCTGAGCGAATAATTCGGCATTACCAAAAGGCCGATCACTTCTTTAAATTGGCTCGGAACAATCCATATCGTGCCGATGTAAAAAACAACTTAGCGTTTCTGCTTTACAAACTTTCTCGCTTCAAGGAAGCCCAAGCAAATCTTGAACAAGCTCGTCGCCTAAGAGTTCGCATCAAAGACAAAGTCGGTGTCGCGCAAATCGACGACACGCGTGCGCAAGTTTTGACTGCGGAGAAGAAATTCAAAGAGGCGGAAGTAGTCGCGCGGGGCGCGGTGCGAGTGCTGGAAAAGAGCGGGCACCAATGTCTGCTGGCTGATGCGCTCATCACCCACGGCATTGCTATCGCGCGGCTCAAGCAAAGCGAACGCGCGCAGTTTACTTTTCAAAAAGCCATCGAGATTGGCCATCAGGTCGGAGCGCTCAACAAGGCCGGCATCGCCGCGCTTACTTTGATTGAAGAGCTGGACGAGCTCCCCGCCGATACTTTTTACGCCGCTTACGATCGCGCCAGTGAATGGCTCGCCAAATCGCAGAGCCAGGACATTTTGCTGCGACTGAATGCCGCCGCGCGCAAGGTGTTTGCCAACATTCGCGGGGAGTTGAAACCGGAAGTCGCGACGGAAACCGTTTTCAACACGCCCTGCAACTTCCCACTTGAAGTCTTGAAATTCGAAGCCGGTTTGATCGGCCAGGCGCTGGCGCAGTCAAACGGCAGCGTCACTCATGCCGCGCAATTGTTGGGGATGACTTATCAGGGACTCGCTTACGTGATCGGTTCAAGGCATCACGATCTGCTCAAGGCGCGTTCGCCGATTCATCGGCGGGGTGGACCTAAGAATAAAGGCGTGGAGGTTGAAGGAAGATCACAGAATGCTTAAGGAGCCGGGGTGCACTATTAGCGGCGTGCACCCCTGGCGGGCACTTTAGTTTTATGGAACTAAAGTGTCCCGAATCCGCCACGTCAAAAGGGTGAGCGTGGCGGGACAAGACCGGCACAGGCTCCCAAAGCGTGCCGGTCTTTGTTTTTTTGGTTGTCAAAACGGTGCGTACTCGAACAAACGTGCGTCCAGGAGCAACCGGCCTCCATGTTATCGCGGAATCCTAATCGCGGTCCACGCGTTTCACATCGACGATCTCGCCGCGAAAGGTGCGCAGCATTTGTTGCACCAGCGGATCTTTTTCCGCGCGTTCGCGCAACTCTTGCTGCTCGTGCCGCTCAAGTTCTTCTTTTGAAACCGGCGCGTCCGCAGGCGAGCCATCGGCAATCACAAAACGCACACCCAGATCCTTGCCGGTGACCTCTTTGCAAACTTCGCGCAGCATTTTTAGGTTATCGCTTTTGGCCAGCGTGTCGCGCAGGTGCCTGTCCGGCGGCGCAAACTCGATGAACAACTCGTTGCCGGTGATCGAAGCTTGACTCGCGCCCTCGAGTGCGGTCACCAAAAACATCTTTCGCTTTTTCTCAAGCGAAGCTTTGATCTGATCGATTGCCGAGCCGGTAGTAGCGGGCTTCACATCCAACTTCGCTTCAGAAGCCGGTTGGTCCACTGGAACATCAGCACAAGGCGTATTAGAAATGCCTTCTGCGATTTCCATGTCGGTCTTTGCTTCGAAAGCCGCGCGGGTTGCCGCGCCGGCTGAAGAACCGTTTCCATAACGCGAAGACGATGCAACTGCTTTCGTGGAACTGTTCTCACGAGACGGACTAGTGAATGAAGATCCGCTCGAAGCAGATCTGGAGGATTCCGCCGATGCTGTTTTGTTCGCGGCTGGAGCTTTGCCGGTGCGCAACGCGGTTTCCAACTGGTTGAGGCGATCCATTAGTGAACTAAGCGGCTCAAGCCGTCGCATCTCCATCAACTTCACCAGGCCAATCTCGACCTGATAACGCGGATGCGAAGCGGTGCGCAGAAGATTTTCTGTTTCGGCCAACGAATTGAAGAAGCGAACCAGGTCGGCTTCGGAGAACAGCGCAGCCTGGCGCTTGAGCTCGGCGCTGTCGCAAATCGCCGCCTCCATCAACTCCTCGCTGCCCGATACTTTCGCCACCAGCAGATCTCTGAAGTGCGCCAGCAGATCGCGGCAGAAGTTGCGCAAGTCGTGTCCGCGCATGACGACATCATCAACAACGGAGAGAGCTTCGGCCGATTGATTATTGGCGATGCCGTTGACGATTCGGATCAAAATGTCGGCGCCGGCGATGCCCAGGGCCAGCTCAATGTCTTCTTTTTTAATCGTCGTGCCGGCAAAACTGATGACTTGATCGAAAGCCGATTGCGCATCACGCATTGAGCCTTCGCCGGAGCGCGCAATCTCGCGCAGCGCATCGTCCTCGACCTCGATTTTTTCGGCCTTCGCAATCAGACGCAGCCGCTCGAGAATTTTTGCGGTGGCGATGGTGCGAAATTCAAACTGCTGGCAGCGCGAAAGAATCGTTTCCGGCACCTTCTGCTTTTCGGTGGTTGCCATGATGAACACGACACGCTCGGGCGGCTCTTCGATCGTTTTCAGCAGCGCGTTAAAGGCCGGCTTCGAGAGCATATGGACTTCGTCGATGACGAAGACCTTGTAGCGATCGCGGGCCGGTGCAAAGCCAACGGTCTCGATAATTGAGTCGCGCACGTTGTCCACGCCGGTGTGCGATGCCGCGTCGATCTCCAACACGTCAATCGAACGGCTTTCAGAAATTTCGTGGCAGGACGCGCATTCGGTCGGGTCGTCAGTGCGACAGGGAGTCGGCGTGGGCACCGGCGACTTGTGGCAGTTCAAGGCCTTGGCGAATAAACGCGCCGTGGTCGTTTTGCCGACGCCGCGGGCGCCCGAGAAAAGATAGGCGTGATGAAGACGCTGGTGTTCGATCGCGTTGCGCAAGGTGCGCGTGATCGGTTCCTGCCCGGTGACTTCGTCGAAAGTCTGCGGGCGCCATTTGCGTGCAATTACCTGGTAAGCCATAAGAGCGGTGAATAGTGAATCGTAAATCGTAAATAGTGGGTGAGAGCTGAACGCGTTTTCCTATTTACCATTTACGATTTACGATTTACGAAATTGGCCAGACTCCGGACTTACCCGCAACACACGCGCGCTTGGCTACCGTTGCTCCGTTCCCGGCCTGGCGGGGTTCACCGGCGCTGCGTTGTGCGGAGCCCGAAGTCTGATAACTTGTCAATACATCTCCGATTGCCAAATGCCGATTGCCGATTTGTCATGCCGGGCGAAATTGGCGACCAACTTCCATCTCTGAAAACCCGAAACCATTCTTGTCCAGTCAATAGCCAATCGGCAATTGGCATTCGGCA
>DASQPM010000146.1:0-2490 GCA_035643935.1 Pyrinomonadaceae bacterium
GAGAGGGTTGAAGCGATGTAGTCACGCTCGTTTCTGGCTAGCGATAAATCGCCGCTCACGCGGCGGGGCGGCCGAGGTGTGATCGTGTGACCGGTGCAGCTTTACCGTCAAGGGGTCGGCGAAGGGCTAAAAAATGGAAAGACGGTTGGGGTTGGACTTCCGCCTCCGCCTCCGCCTCCACCATTCCCAGCACCGCCTTCGTTGGACTCTTTTCGATAGGTAATGAAGAGCGTTGCACCGGTTACCGGCGCGACCGTCACTTCAGCCGGGCCCGCGATGATTACCTTGTTGGCAATTTCCGGAAAATTTTGAGCATTGCCTCCGGTACTAAAGTCGATCCGTATCGCGGTGAGAACGTTCGCGGTCCCGCTGTTGCCTTCGCCACTGAACGTGACGGCAACCACGCCGCGATCGGTTCCGCCTTCCTGAGAAAAATTCGTGATCTTAAGAGAGTGATCACTCGGGACACTGATTTGCAAAGTCGAACTGGTGCCGGTGATAATCTTGCTCTTGAAAGGATTGGCAAACGCAAAACTCGCCCCAGCGAGCAGAACAAACACAACCAAAAATCGGACCCCAGGAATTTTCATGGTTCTACAGATACACGCGTTTTTGCTTCAGCCAACTCGCATCCGCTTTTTCGCGCGACGTCATTCGACTGTGAGCGGTCCGTCAAAGATTGTGAGGCTGATCACTTCCGTGCGCGCGATGTGCGGACCATGCCGCGTTCCTTTGGGAGCGAAGAACAGAGCGCCAGCAGTGTAAATCGCACCAGATTCCTCCCATTCGCCTGACAACACGTAAGCCCATTCGTTGGCGTGCGGATGCGTGTGCGCTGGAATGGTATAACCGGATTTGAATTTGCGCAGCACGACCACTCCGCCGGTGCTCTCGTGTTTGTGCAGAATCATCAGCTCAACGCCCTCGTAAGGACCCGGCTGCCAGGCTCTGTCTTTGGCCAGGGCGACATATGGAAACATAACTCCACCGAAGCAGCTTGTGCCCGGCGTGCAAGCGCGGTCGAGTGATTTCACTGGGCTGGCCACGCCGAGCAAATTCGTGCTACACTCGGCACATGATCACCTTAACCAGCCTTAGCAGAGTTTTCCTCATTCTGATTTTAATGTCTACGGTCTCGATGGGCAGCGCGACCGCTCAACCAGGTGGACGCCTTATTGTCTTGAGAGCTCCAAATTTTGGGTGGAATCTGGTTCTCAATCTCAAGATCGATGGCAGAACTGTGGCGAATGTTGTCCAGGGCCGCAGTTACGATCATTTCATCCCGGCGGGGCGCCATGTTTTCACCGTCTCAGCCGCACCGTCGGCCTATAGTTACGAGCCCACGTCGACCAGCATAAACGTGCATCCTGGCGAGTCGTACGTGTTCATGGCGATGTGGCAAGACCCGTACCGAGTGGTTCTTCGGGCAACAGAGTTAACTGCCACCCAAATGGCGCAACTCCGATCCTACTAATAATTATTTGATCTTCGCGAGAATCTCTTCCATCTCGCTCCGGCGGAACGCACGCAGGGTGTGGCTCTTCACATTACCGAGTGAGCCGATCTTAAGCATGAAGGCGCTCATCGTCTCGTCATCGGGCGCCTCGAATACGACGACAGCGTCGTAAGCGCCCATCGTCCAGAATTCCTCCACAATCTTCATGCCCATTTTCTCCGCCTCAGCGATCGCGGCGTCGCCGCGCTTAACCGTGTCCTTGACGTTGCGAATCCCTTGATCCGTAAACTGAATCAGCCCGACATAACTAGCCATGATCTGTTACTCCTTTCGTGTTGTAGGTGGACGCAAAATTATTGAGGCTTTGCGCGTTTGCAAAGCGGCAACTCGTATGGTGACACAGTAAGATGAAGCGCTGCTCGCACCGGACTCGCGCGAACTGCAAAATAATTCTTCCGCAATTCGCCGTGCAATGTTGAATTGTCATCCATGGAACCAGGTGAAGCCCTCGGCGTCGCGGCGCAAATTGCTGTGGCCCTTGCCGGTTTTGCCGGCGTGGTGGTGGTCTTTCGACGCGAATCCGTGCACGAGTGGTCGTCAGTCGATAAACTCCGGCTCCGTCTTCTGCTGGCCAATTCGATCCTGCCGCTTCTGATGTGCATGGTCGGGCTGCTGCTGCTGACGGTCAGGCCAACTCCAGCAGGCATCTGGAAATGGTGCAGCGCGTTCGAATTGGTGGTTTTCTTATCGTTCTTCATCACGATGAGGAAGACCTTTCGTCGCTTGGATCTGCGGCAGATAAAACGTGAGCGAGCCATGGGATTCGTTTTTTATTTTTTTGGAACTCTGGGAATGGCAACGATGCTGTTGCAAGTGTACAACGCTGCCTTGCTCGGTGCGTTCTGGCCATTCTTCACTGCGATTATTTTTCAGATTATCACCGCCATGTTTCAATTTGCCCGAATGATCCTTCTGCCGCCTGAATAGAGCGGCAGACCATCGCAGCGCGATGTCCCTACCTCACTGGTTCAGTG
>DASQPM010000147.1:0-6841 GCA_035643935.1 Pyrinomonadaceae bacterium
TGCCGTCGATAACGCGTTGCGCGTGCGGGTTGAAGTAGTGGCCGGACTCAAGATGCGCGCTGATGAGCAGAATAACTTTGGCGTTCGCATGATCGGGACTGGGACGATCGAGTCCCATCCAAAGTTGATAACCTTCACGACTGCCCGACGAACAAATGTTGGTGTGCGAATTGTGACCATCGACGCCCCAGGCGGCCAGGATGCGTTCGGTGAAACCATCTTCACCCGGACGACCCACGTGATACATGATCTCGTTGCGACGATTTTCAACAATCGCTTTACGAATGCGCGCGGCGATGTCGTCAAGAGCTGAGTCCCAGGTCGTTTGTTCCCACTTGCCTTCGCCACGTTTCCCGCTCCGTTTTAATGGATAAAGAATGCGATCGGGATCGTGAATTTGATTGAGCGTGGCCGGACCTTTGGCGCAGTTCCGACCGCGCGAACCGGGATGCTCGGGGTTACCTTCAAACTTCTGCACCTCGCCAGTAACTTTGTCGATGTAGGCAAGTAGACCGCAGGCAGACTCGCAGTTGAAGCAAGTGGTGGGAACTAAAGAATAGTGCCGCTCCTTGCGGCGTGGCCAGGCCTGCGAATCAAGCTCGGTCCAATCATCCCAACGCTCTTTCGGCGGAAACGCCGCAAGATGACTGCGGCTCGGACCAGGGTAGAACGTCTCTTCGTTGTGTTCGTTCTCACCGTTCATAGTGTTCATGCCAGCGGCACGGATTGCCCGGCCTGCACGTAAGCATTCTCGAAAAGCATCATTCCAATTAAAGCTAATGGCGCTCCGGCGATGGCAAGCGAAATATTCATGACGCCGAGGAGCGCCAGTGCCGGAAGTAATCCGCCAACCAATGACAAGACTATTCCCATCCAGAAATCACTTTTGTAACGGCCGCGCACCATCTCCCAAATCGCGAGGTGGGCGTGGGCGGTGGGATGCGTCAATGAAACTTCGCCCCAGACCATCAGCAAGTGAAGCAAACTCGAAATAGCGACGGTCCAGATTAGGTAGAGAATCTCAGGACGTATTGTCTCAACGAAGCCATCGGATGCGTACGATCCTTTCAGCCAGGCGAACAACAGCAACAGGACGGATGAACCCAGCAAGAATGCCTGCACTAACAAATGTGGCGGCAGCAAAGGGTTTTGCCACATGTCGCGCGCCTTTGCCTGCGCGAAGAGATAAGCAGTGTAAACCGCCGTCATCAGCGACAACGGAATTCCCGCAATCATTAGCCAGGTTTGAAAAGTCCGCGATCCAAACCAACTGGCAAAGAAATGCAACGCAAGAACCAAAGTGTAACCGGCAATGATGAATGCGCCCTTCACCAGCCAACTGCGCCACTGCGGCCGTGTGAAGATCAAATAGAAGCGCTCAGGATGTTCGAGGTCCCAAATCAGCAACCCACCTGTGATCGCAAGAAACACTCCGGAAACAACCGGTGTCGCCCACAGCCATAGCACGCTGTTCGGATTCAAAATTCCAAATAACAAAAGCAGTGCGGCGACAAGATAGACACCGCTCGCAATTCCCTTGGTCCACGTGTAAAGACTGACTTTCCAGTCCCACGGAATCGGGTGCGCAACGTCGTAGGACAACAACGCCGCCGCCGAGCTGTTGTTGTAATTTGGATTTCCGGAAACAACGGTTGAGGAATCAAACTGTTGTTCGCTCCACATGAACAAGCCGCCGTCTGGGCGTCGCGCGGCGAGTGGATCCAACGTTGCCTGGTGCGCGCCCTTGTAAAAGAGTTTCGGCAGCGTCTCTTTTTCAGGACGCCGCACTGCGACTGGTTCCCGGTTGATGATTTGTGAAACGTACGATTCGGTGTCGTTCATGTCGCCAATTAGGATTGCCTGCGTAGGGCAGACGACGACGCATGCTGGTTCGAGTCCCACATCGATGCGGTGCGCGCAGAAGTTACATTTTTCTGCGGAGTGATCTTCCGGATTGATGAAGATGGCATCGTAAGGGCACGCGGCCATGCAAGCTTTGCAACCAATGCAGATCGATTTGTCGAAATCGACAATGCCGTCAGCGCGCTTGAACATTGCCGTCGTCGGGCAGGCGGTGACGCACGGCGCATGCGCGCATTGATTGCAGCGCGTGACTTGATGTGCGCGGCGCACCTGTGGAAACACACCCACATCGACGTGTTTCACATAAGTACGAGTGACAGATAGCGGCACAAGGTTTTCAGACTTGCAGGCGGTGGTGCACGCGTGGCAGCCAATGCAGCGCGTGTGATCAATGACCTTGGCCCACTTCACCGTTTGGTTTTGTGACTCTTCGTTCATCAATTTCAGGCTTGGAATTCGTTGATGAGGGCGAACTATATCATGCTGTCTGAGTTTCAGCCGCGGATTTGCGCGGATAAACGCGGATAAAAAACTAAAGTCAAATTGGGAACTCAAACAAGAATTCAGAATAAGATTCAGACTGGACCCCGATGGTGTTTTTGTTATCGTTTTCAGATCCGCGGTTACAAGCGTTTATTCGCGGCCCAGTTTCCCTGACCAATCCAGCTTGACGGTGTCAACGACGAACGACGGTGTTGACAAAAGCACGTGACCGTAAGAAATTAGCTTTGGTTTTATCGGGTTCACAGGCTTTTTGGAGGTTCATCAATGCGTCTTGTTATTTCTTTCCTGGTTTTGAGTATTCTGGGTGCTTTGGCCCAAAGCGGATGTAATTCTGCGGAACAGAAAAACAAAAATGGTCCAATCGCGCTTGCGTCACCCGCTGCGCCTGTGCCCAATGACGGCGCGCGTCGCATCACCACTACTGAGCTAAAGGATTTGCTTGCCAGGAACCAGGCCGTCGTTATTGACGTGCGGAACGAGGCTTCGTACAACGCCGGGCACATACGCGGCGCGAAGCTGATTCCGGAGGCGGACCTTCCCAATCATTTAAGTGAGCTGCCAAAGGACAAGCTCATCGTCACCTACTGTTCTTGACCAAACGAACATACGTCCGCCCGTGCGGTGGTCGACCTCAAGACAAAAGGAATCGATAACGCGGCTGCGCTGCTAGGTGGTTTTGCGGGCTGGCAAAATGCGGGTCTGCCGGTTGATAAAAAAGAGTAGGCAGTAGGCAGCAAGTACAAAGTACAAAAGGTGGATTCAAGTTTCAAGTGCAACTTTGAGAGAGTGTCTTCGCTCCAGCGGAGCGAGATGTTTATAGCACCGGCAGCCGTTATTAATCCTCGCTCCCGTTAGGAGCGAAACATATGGTGGTTGGCGAACCAACCAAAACATTGCGCTCCTTCCGGAGCGCCGAACAATAGGGAAAGCACCGAACTATAAACATCTCGCTCCTCAGGAGCGAAAACAGTTTTCCGGCGTTGCACTTCGAAGTTGAATTTGCCAAATACAAAATACAAAACAGAACTAACTGTCCGAGTCTCTCCTCGTATTTAGTCTAAAAACAAATGCATTGTTCTAACTGTGGTTCCTACATTCCTCCCGGCGTGCGCTTCTGTTCAAACTGTGGCTCGCCGGCCGGCGATCCTGGTGATTCGGAAGTGACGCGCATTGCGCGCGTGCAAACTGGTCTACCGGCCCAAAACGAATTAAACGAAGATCTCGAGCAGGTCATCTTCACCGTCCGGCCGACCATGATCTTCATCAAGCTCGGCTACGCGCTGGCAGTGCTCGCCGCGTTTGCCGTGGTTCTCTTGTTAGCCTGGATCGATGTGCCGGCCCTTATCTCCGTTCCGCTCGCGCTCGCGCTGTTGCTCGTGCCCGCCTACTACCACCTCAGGCGTAACATGGTTCGCTATACGCTCACCGACTCCAAACTCGAAATCGACACCGGTTTGATCGCGCGCACCACGCGCAACATTCCGCTCAGCAAGATTCAGGACGTCACGGTTTCAGCCAGCATTCCACAGCGCGTGCTCGGATTCGGCGATTTGATCGTGGACAATGCCAGCGAACTCGGGGGCACGACTGTCTTACATAACATTAGCAATCCGCGCCACTTTGCCGACCTGCTTTTGCGCCAGCTCCGCCGCTGGCATTAGACTGCGGGCATGTATTGCAACGTCCTCGGCCCGTGGAACATCTAGATAGAAACGGGTTCTAACGGAAGACCGTAGTGAATTCTTATGCTGCGCCTGCTTTTCAAAACCATTAGTTTGCTTGCTTTGGTGTCGTTTGCCGGCGTGTGTCTGGCCGGTGGTGGTGGAGAAGAAGGCCCAAAGTCAGACAAGAGCCTAGCGGACAAGCTGGGCGATTTTCGGGCTCGAGGTCCAGCTACCTTTAATAATGGTACGCCGGCGCCGGAATTACCCGGTGAAGCAATAACCAGGAGAACCTATGTCGGCTCTGGTGGTGAAGTTATTGAAGTGATCCTCGGGCGAACACAAAACGACAGCAGCGCTTACTCTTTGCTGACACTCGCAAAAGGAAACGAGGGTGAAGCGGTGAAGATTGGACAGGTGGGCACCGCGAGCATAGAGCAAGCCGGGCAAATCAGCTTCGTAAAGGGCAACGCCTTCGTAGAGCTATTTGGCCAGTCGCTGAACGCCAGCCAGGAAAAATTGATCCAACTGGCAAATAGCATCGCTCAGCAACTCGATAGCGGTGAAAACGACATACCAGTCTTAGTTAAGCACCTGCCAAATTGGGAATCCGCGCAACCGCGTGCGTCTTATGCGGTCACCTTTGCTGGTCTAAAGCATTTGTTTCCACAACAGCGCGTGCTCGAAGCGATTGCATTTGATAGTGGAGCTGAAGCGGTCAGGGCCGACTACGACGCCGGCAAACTGCTGATCATCGAATTCAACACGCCGCAAATATCGGCGGACAACGAGCGCGCTATCGCAGCACGGCTTAATGAACTAAAAGTGACAGGCGAACCAGCAAACATGTTGCCATCCGCATATCGCCGAGTCGGAAATTACGTTGTATTTGTTTTTGGCGCGCCCAGCGAACTGGTAGCGAATGAATTAATCGATCAGGTCAAGTATCAGCAGGTGGTGCAGTGGCTCGGGAATGATCCTTACGCTTACGAGCGGGCGACGCGGGAATTTACTGAAACGACGCTTGGTGTTTTTGTCTCAGTAGTTAAAGCTTCAGGTTTGGCATTGGTTACATGTCTTGCGGTGGGCGGATTCTTTGGCGCTCTATTGTTCAGTCGCAGACGCAGACGGCAGCGAAACGTGGAAGCCTATAGTGACGCCGGCGGGATGTTACGTCTTAATCTTGACGAGATGACGCCTGAGACAGATCCCGCGCGCTTGATTGAACCAGGCGTGCGCTAGTCTCGCACTTCCAACTCGCAATGAAAGAGCAGGGGACCGAATTCGACCCGCGCTTTCGTATTATCCCCTAACCTTAAAAAAAATGCGGGCTGCTGATCTTCCTGGGAGGCTCCCCCAAGCCTCGTCAGGACGGAAATCAGCAGCCTCGCAATGATTGCCCATCGACTGTGCGCCAGCGTTAACTCCGTTCCCCCGAAAGAGCCTCCGCCTGCTTTTCAATCGTGAGAGGACGCCTCCCCCAAAGCTTCCACTCACCACAATCTTTGAGCCTGACCCGATTTACCCTTATTACCCTTCTTGTTTCGGTTCTCTTTGAGCAACGACTGTGCCAGCGAGTACCGTGCATACTACGCGTCACGCTCGTCAGCATTTTCCTTAAGAAAACGGTGGACCTGCCCTGGTTGGTTCAGGCTGAGCGTCCGCAGGGTAGCGTTGTCTCGTACATCTTCGATACATCGCGCACTGTTGCGCGAACGAAAATCGCTCGCGACAATGCGCCCCACGCTTCTCTGGTCCAGAAACGATTTAAGTAAGGGCGTTGACTAACGCATCGATTTCTTCACCAGTGTTGTAAAGGTGGGGTGAAATGCGTAACCGGTCACCGCGCGGGGCTGTAATTATCCCTCTGCCCTTTAGATGTGAATATAGCTTTATCGGGCTCAAGCCGTCCGTGTGTTGAATGCAGACAATCTGCGATTTTTCACGGCGCTGTCTTGAACTGACGATCCGATATGGCCTGTTGGCCAAACGTTCGCACAGATAGTCAGTGAGCGTTTCCAAATGCGCTTGTATACGGCTGATTCCTGTGTCGTTAAGAAGTTTCAAGCTCTGCTCAAGCCCATGGATCAGCGCTGCTGGTCCAGTGCCCGTTTCCCATGCAAGCGTGCCGCGGTTCCAACCTTGCGAAAAGTTTCCGTAGTCGTCCGGGTCGGGAACGCTGATCCAGCCAACCAACGTTGGCTGAATCCGTTCACGCGCGCGATCAGACAAGTAAAGAAAGCCCACACCCTCGGGCGTCAATAACCATTTGTGACACGCGCCCGCAGCTACATCGACCAACTCTGCTTGCACATCGATGGGAACCACGCCTAACGCCTGAATGACGTCCACTACCAGCAGCGCGTCGTGTGCGCGAGCGACACGGCCAAGACGTTCGAGGTCGGCGCGGAAACCGGACGCATACTGCACCTGGCTGATAGCAACCAGTCGCGTTTTCGCATCTACCAGACCAATCAACTCGTTCAGATCGATTCTGCCGTCTCGCTCTTCGGCCATTCGCACCTCGACGCCAAACGCGTCGCGCAGCCGCAGCCAGGGATAGATGTTTGAAGGAAACTCGTTGCGGAAAGTTACCAGATTGTCGCCCGGCTGCCAGCGCAAACCATTGGCAACAGTCGATAGGCCATCGGACGTGTTGCGCATGAATGCAACCTGTTCCGGACGAGCACCGAGCAACGTCGCCAGCAGTTCCCGCGTTCTTTCTTTGGTCGCAATCCAACTGCGAAAGTTAACTGAGCCGTTTTCGGAAACGTCGGCCAACTGACTTTGAATAGCGGCGATGGTGGCGGCGG
>DASQPM010000148.1:0-2324 GCA_035643935.1 Pyrinomonadaceae bacterium
TTCCGGTAATGATGCCCTTGGACGCGGTCTTCATCACGATATGGACGATTGTTTTCCAACGGCTGACGCCAAGCGCGAGCGCCGCCTCGCGGTATCCGTTTGGCACAAGTAGAATAACTTCCTCAGTGGTGCGCAGGATGAGCGGAATCATGATCAGCGCCAGGGCGAGACCACCGGCGTACGCTGAAAAGCCTTTGAACCGCAATACGATCAGACCGTAAACGACAACACCCCAGGTGATCGACGGAATGCCGTTGAGAACGTCGGCCAGGAAGCGCAGAACAGAATTGAGCCGAGCCGAGCCGTATTCCGCCAGGTAAACTCCACCCAACACGCCGATCGGTATTCCGATTGCGCCGGCAAGAGCAAGCAATTCAAGCGAGCCGACGATTGCATTCACCATTCCACCGCCCACGGCTCCAACCGGCGCTGGCAGTTTCGTAAAAAAGTCCCAGTTCAACGAGCTGGCACCGTTGACGACAAGATGAAAGAACACCAGACCCAGCGGGGTAATCACAAGGACTGCGGAAACAAAAGCGACTACTGACGCCAGTGCGCTTTTGAATTTGCGCCACCCGTGGTTGTCTGACCGTCTTGTCTTCATGGCTACTGCACCGCGCGTGTGGCTGATGTGGTGGCAATGGTCCGCAAGAGCAATTGGGCGAGGAAGTTCACCAGAATTGTTATTCCAAAAAGGACCAGCCCAATTTCGAACAATGCCTGAAGATACATATCGGTCGTCGCTTCGGTGAATTCATTGGCGAGCACGCTGGCCAGGGTATATCCCGGCTTAAAGAGCGATGCGGCGATCTGCGGTGTATTGCCAATCACCATCGTTACGGCCATCGTTTCGCCAAGAGCGCGTCCTAAACCAAGAATCACTGCGCCGAACAACCCTTTCTTGGCATAACTTAGTACTGCGATGCGGGTCGCCTCCCAGCGGGTCGCGCCGAGACCGTAGGCGGCTTCCCGTTGCAAATCCGGTACACTGCGCAAAATCTCGCGCGAGACCGAAGTGATGATCGGCAGAATCATGACTGCGATAATGATACCGCCTCCGAACATGCATGGCCCGTAGATCGGGCCACTGAAAAACGGCGTCCAACCGAACAAACGTTTGAGCCATGGGAAGGGATAATCGCGCAACCACGGAATCATCACGAAAATTCCCCATAGCCCGAGGATGACACTCGGAATTGCCGCCAGCATTTCGATCAAAGACACGAGCGGCTGCCGAATCCAAAGCGGCGCGAGTTCTGTCAGGTAGGCCGCCGTTGCGATGCTCAATGGGACCGCAATCAGCAGAGCGATCAGCGAAGAAACCAGCGTTCCGTAAATGAAGGGCAGCGCCCCGAATTGCTCCGCGACTGGGTCCCAGGTTGATGTGACGAGAAAATGAAAACCGAATTTCTTGATAGCGACCGAAGACCCAATCCAGAGCTGCCAACCAATCAGGATAATCAGTACCACCACGGTCAGTGCCATCGCGAGCGTAAGCCACTCGAATGCCTTATCCCCAAAGCGGGATGGAGACGCCATGCGTGCTTGGACAGAGCGCTCCTCCACCGCTATCGATGCGGCCACAGCCATAAAAACTTAATACTTTGATTAGCAGCGGCAGGCCGCTGCGGTACACCCCTCGGTTACATCTTGATTTCGTCGATTCGTTTGAGAACGCGCTGCTGAAGGCTGTCGGGCAATGGCGCATACTGCAGATCCGTTGCCATTTTCTCGCCGTCCTTCGCAGCCCATCGTAAGAACTCAACGAGCTTCTTACCTTTCGCCGCATCTTTTTGCTGCTCGTACACTAATAACCACGTCGCGCCGCAGATTGGATAAGCATCCTTTCCCGGCGCATTCGTCATAGAGAACCGAAAATCATCCGGAATATTGGCCGTTGCGATCGCAGCGGTCACGGAATCAATCGTCGGTTTCACGAATTGGCCTGCGGAATTTTTCACCTCCGCGTACGGCATCTTGTTCTGTGTCGCGTAAATCAGTTCCACATAACCGATTGCCCCCGGCGTTTGCTTTACCTGCCCCGACACGCCTTCGTTTCCCTTGCCACCGATGCCAGCCGGCCAATTGACAGAAGTATTGTTGCCGACCTTCTCCTTCCATTCGCTGCTTACTTTGCTGAGGTAATCGGTGAAGATAAATGTGGTCCCACTGCCATCTGATCGGTGCACGACCACGATCTCTTGATCGGGCAATTTTGTGCCTGGATTTAATGCTGTCAGCTTGGGATCATTCCATTTCTTGACTTGGCCGAGAAAAATTCCGGCAATCGTGTCTGCGTCGAGTTTAAGCGCAGGATTTTCCGG
>DASQPM010000149.1:0-2161 GCA_035643935.1 Pyrinomonadaceae bacterium
CCAACGCCAGATCCAGCGCGCCGCCCATGCAGTATCCATTGATGGCCGCAATCGTTATCTGCCTGGCATCCGCAATGGTCTGAAAAAGCTTCTGACCAAACCTCGAAAACTCAAGTGCGCCCTTTTGATCTAGTTGGGCCAACTCGCGAATGTCGGCGCCCGAAGCAAACACGTCTTCTGCACCGGTGAAAACAATCGCCTTTAGATCTTCGCGTGCAGTTAGTGATGAAACAGCATTTGTGAGTTCGTTCAGAGTGGAGATGGAAAGGGGATTGCGAGCGGCAGGTCGGTTGAAACGAATAACGGCGGTAGCGCCGGTGACATCAGTAACGATTGCAGACGCCGGCGCCATTTGTTATTCGCGTGGCTTTACGTTTTCGCGCAGAAACTTGACGATGTTTTCAGTGGATGTGCCGGGTAGAAAAATTTCCGCGACGCCCTGCTGTTTGAGTTTAGCGATATCGTCCTGCGGAACAATGCCGCCGAGTAAAACCAGGCAGTCGTTCATGCCCTGATCGTGAAGCAGTTGCACAATGCGCGGGCAAAGCGTGTTATGTGCTCCGCTAAGAATTGAGACACCGACGGCATCAACATCTTCCTGTAACGCCGCCGCCGCAATCATCTCAGGTGTCTGACGGAGTCCAGTGTAAATAACTTCCATGCCGGCGTCGCGCAATGCACGGGCGATCACTTTAGCACCCCGATCGTGGCCGTCCAGCCCGGGTTTTGCTACGAGTACGCGAATTTTTCGATCAGGCATAAGCAGGTTAAGGGAAATGAGCTGTGGCGTTAGAACGCGGGCTCTTCATAGATGCCGTATACGTCACGCAGCGCGGAGCAGATCTCGCCAAGCGTCGCATAGGCGCGCACCGCCGCAATCGTTGCCGGCATAGTGTTTTCGCCAGCCTGGGCAGCGCGGCGAAGTTTGTCCAACGCATTGCTTACAGCACTGGCGTCACGCTGGTCGCGAGTTTGTTGTAAGCGTTCAACCTGATGCTCGCGCACTGATTCATCGATTACAAGGGTCTGAACCTCGGCAGACTCGTCTTCCATCGCGTACTTATTGACGCCCACGATCACTTGTTCACCGCGTTCGACCGCCTTCTGATACTGATACGCCGAATCCTGAATCTCGCGCTGCGGAAAACCTTTCTCGATTGCTTCAACCATTCCGCCCATTGCATCGATGCGACGGAAATAATCCAGCGCTCTCTCTTCCATCTTTTGTGTAAGCGATTCGACGTAGTAAGAGCCGCCGAGCGGATCCACGGTGTTCGCCACGCCAGTCTCCTCGGCGATAATCTGTTGCGTGCGCAAGGCGATCAAGGCGGCGCGATCGGTGGGTAGTGCGAGCGCTTCGTCGTAAGCATCAGTGTGCAAACTTTGCGTGCCGCCGAGTACGCCGGCCAGCGCCTGGATAGCGACGCGCACAATATTATTCAACGGTTGCTGCACGGTGAGTGAAACACCGGCTGTCTGGGTGTGAAACCGAAGTTTCAGAGTGCGCTCGTTGGTTGAGCCAAAGCGATCGCGCATCTCGCGCGCCCAGATGCGACGCGCGGCGCGATACTTCGCCACTTCTTCAAAGAAATCATTATGAGCGTTGAAAAAGAAAGAAATCCTGGGCACAAACGCATCCAACTCGAGTCCCGCGCGCACGCCCCAATCTACGTATTCAAGACCATCGCGCAGAGTAAAGGCGAGTTCCTGAACGGCGGTCGCGCCAGCCTCGCGGATGTGATAACCACTGACTGAAACGGGATTGTAACGAGGTACATGTTGCGTGCAGAACTCAAAAGTATCTACTACCAGCTTCATTGCTGGACGAATGGGATAGATCCATTCCTTCTGCGCGATGTATTCCTTAAGAATGTCGTTTTGCAGGGTCCCGGAAATTTTGTTCCAGTCGGCGCCCTGTTTCTCAGCAACGACCAGGTACATCGCCAGGAGAACTGAAGCGGGCGCATTAATCGTTTGCGAGACGGTGACGTGCTCAAGCGGTATCTCATTGAAGAGCACTTCCATATCGGCCAACGAAGAAACAGCAACTCCGCATTTGCCAACCTCTCCTTCCGACAGCGGGGAGTCAGCGTCGTAACCCATTAGAGTCGGCAAGTCATAAGCGACTGAAAGGCCGTTCTGGCCTTGCGCCAATAAGTAT
>DASQPM010000150.1:0-4972 GCA_035643935.1 Pyrinomonadaceae bacterium
CCGCGGGCGCTGCCACTGCCGTTGCGATCGCAAACGGCGAATTGTCCACCATCTTCGAGTAACGATCATAGGTGAACAACGGTGGCAGAACATCCTCCGCCTGTGCGCAAATCACTCCAAACAGTGCAGCAGCTGATATTAGCGTAAATGAATATTTCATAGGGGGACTGGGGTATTATTACTTTGTTCGTTGTGCCGGAGCAAACCAGCGGGCGATCTTAAATTTGCCGCGCATCATCGTAGGATCGCTACCATCAATCGCCAGATTAACATTTTCAAGCACAATGAAAGCGTCGGGTCGCTGCACGTCGTAAAGAAAATGAATGAGCGGCGGCCAGGGACTCTTTGTTTCAATGGAAGCAAAAACCGTCTGATGATATGGGGTTGTTTCCCCGGAACCAATCGCGGGATTCTCGATCAAAACACTATATTTTCCGGCTATTTCCTTTAACTGATCGAGCAGTGCGGAGGCTTCTGCTGGATTCTTGAGAGTTGGTTGATGTTGGTGAATCCATTCGTCGCGTTTCGTCCAGAGGTCTCGTTCTTTCACGTAAAGAGCTTGTTCGGCTAACGTTGCCCTGCGCGCCGAGATCTGCTTTTGTGCCCTCGCTAGCGCGCCGAAAACCCAGTCCAAAATGAAAAAATTGAGTAACGCAAACACCGTGCCGGCAGCCACCCATGCAAGCACACGCTCGCGCGAATTCATCCGCTGATACCATGCTGGCATCATCGTGGCTTTCCCTCCAATCGGAACTGCGCATGGTCGTTCGGCAGAATGCGAGGCGCAGCCATGTCAAATTGAAAGACTCGCAAATCCGGATTCTTCTTTATCTTTTCGATGAACTGATAAGCCAGAGCAGTTGTGTTCGCCTCGCCATCGACGGCAATCTGACGCGCCGACTGGTTGTACGTCGTAATCCTCACCTCGGGAGATGGCAGACTTTCGAAAAGGTGCAGCAGAATTTCGACCGGGTAAAAACGCGCATCGATCGCTGGAGACAGTGCCTTCCAGTTCGCTTCCGTCGCGCGGACGAACTGCGTCTCGGGAGCGTCGTGTGCAACGCGCGCGTCAAACCGCCCTATTTGAAATCGGAGCAAGCCCAGGTACGCAAACAAGAGAAACAGAAGCGCAAGGTAAGCGCCACCGATCCACACCAGCCGCTTTCGCCATCCTGCCCGCCTGATCAATTGTGTGCGACGGCGGCGCCAGCTTTCTGGCAGCAGATTCAATTTAACTGAGGCGGGTGGCAGCTCGACCCCAACTATCTCAGTGGGGCTGGCGAGGATTCCCTCCACACAGTCCCGCATCTGGTAGCAACTTTCGTCCAATAAGACATTTGGAAAGGATGCATTAATGCCTTGCAGCTCGGCACTCATTCGTAACTGTGGCAATTCAAGTTGCAGCTGGTCCCCATTGCCATTTTCAAGCACGCGCGCAAGGCTCAGTTTGCCGTTTTCTGTCATGGCGTAAACCAGCGCCTCGCCTTCAGGATAAATAAGGACAGCATTTCCTTTTGGAGCGTATGTGCTGGCGCGCTGCGCTGCATAAACGGTGACCTGCCGCGGAATAAAACCGCGGTCGAGTAATGGAGCTGCAATCTCGGCAAGGTGTTCATTTCTGATCGCCACAGCCGAAACCACACTTTCGTTTTCGTCTTGCTCGATCACTTCGAAGTCAGTGGTCACCTCCTCGGCCGAGAACGGCAACACCTTCTCGATTTGGATCCGAATCATTTCCGCAAACTCCGCCGGATCGACGCTCGGCAGGCGAAATCGTTGGGCGAGCACGGCAGAAACAGGCAGACCGAGGACAAAATCATCGGTCGCTGAAAGTAATGGCACAGCTTCGCCCAGCGTCTGTAACTTGCGCACGTTCCACGAGCCGTTCTGGCCAGCACTGCCTGCAGCCGCCTCGCGCGGCGATGCGGCCGTGGATGAACGCAGAAAATTCCATCCATGGGCGGTGGGAATTATGAAAATGGATGGCATCCCTGTCTCGATATCAAAGCTCCTTCCAACTGACGATTAAAGGGCGACCGCCTGCGCCACCTACCCTGGATACTACCATCTGAACAGTGCGACTAACATCGCCCGATTTTCCTACACTCACAACGCGGAATACCGGCAAATTAAATCCAATTTTATCTAGCACTGACGGCTGATTTTGTTGCTGCAGGTTGAGCCCAAGTGCAGCCTGGATCTCTACCGGCAACTGGCCGCACGCCGCTACACTTAGCGCCGGCCCCGAAGCCGCTGCGCTGATTTGTAGATCATCGGCAGTTCCGTCGATTCCGTCCGGGCCACGCCGGAGTTGTAGAAACTGATCAACCTTATCGTCTCCCAACCGAAGAGCGCGCAAGACATCGCGCGACGCCCAGCCAAGGTCGATACAAGTACAATTAGTGACGGCAGTAAAATCTTCGTCCCAACCCGGCTTGGAAGTGAATTCAGCCCATCCACAGACTTTTTTTAGGTCGTCCACCGAGGTCAGTGCCGCATGCGCTGGTCGATAATCATCGGTCTCCGGACACGCGTTTAGGTGGTGAATACCTTGCCCAGGCGACACCCAATCGAGCAAAGAGTCTACCATCGTGTCAATATTATTCAGCTCTACCCCTTTAAGGCTGAGATAGTGGCGCAAAATTTCCAGCTTCGTGGGATCCTCGCCTTGAGCAAGGAAGTTTAAATTCAATCGACCGCACTCGCCAATCATCTTGACGTCGTAACCTTCATGCTTGCCCATTTGCCCGTGTAGGTTCGCAGAATCAGGCTTGATCAGCGGATGCAACGCCACGTCAGCGCCGGACGACGCCATGGCTTCGGCGTCCAAAACGCGGCTTGCGTTACCCGAAACCGCAAGACGCGAATTAATATCCAGCGCCCACGAAATGACCATTGCGCTGAGTAAGAACAAAGCCCAAAGCGCAAGCATTATCGCCGCGCCACCGCGCAATTTCGAGTTTGGAGCCTTCATTCTCAATACGGCGTCCGCTTCAACGGAATAATCGCTTCCCAAGGCACTGGCGAATCACTGCGCCCCACGGTCACCTTCACCAGCCATGGCATCTGGGACGTGTTTGACCATCGATCGATCCAGGTGTTCAAGTTTGGATTGAAGTAACTGATCTGGAGACTGCTCACATTCTTAATCAATGGCACCCAAGTCTCGTGTCCTTCTCCCACGCCAGAATCATCCTTGGGTTTTCGCAAAAAACCGAGGTCGAGCCGGTCGCTCTTTTCGCTTTCCGGTTTTAGCCCGAGCGTTACTGTGAAGTCGCCCGGCGCGTAGCGAGTCAGAAGCCCCGGGCCGGCGCTGCAACTCCACCGTACCCAATCACGCTCGCGATCATTAACCTTAAGCGGTTCACCATACATTTTCGATCTAATGGGACCGACGCTTTGCCATTCCGTCGTAAGAAGATCGCGCAGTCCGTCGTACTGCGAATCTCTGGCGGCAATATCCGATGAGAGGCGCAGCGCCGTCATGTTCGCTTGCACAAAACGAAAAATCGCCAGCGACATTAGCCCGAGGATTCCCACCGCGAGCATGATTTCGAGCAACGTGAAACCGCGACCTCGCCGATTCGCCCATTCCCCGATTCGGCGATTCCGTTCTCTACCCTGGACGGTAAACATAAAACTGAACCTGTTTTGACTGGAGAATACCGCCCTGCTGCCACTGAGCCGTCAATGTGACAAGGTAGATTCCGTCGAGAAGCGAATTATCCGGTTCCGTCAGTTCCGCTGCCGTGGCTTTTTGGACAACCTTTATGCCTCCGTAATTGGTGTCGACCTTGAATTCCTTGGAATCGTCAGGAACACCTTTTGTGGCCTGAATTTCTGCCATGCGATTCGACAAAATCTGACGCACCACGCCTTCTTCGGCGTTGATTGTGCTCGCATTGAGGCAATTCTCGACCGCGTGTCCAAGTGCGATGACACCGAGCGCGAAAATCGTGATGCCAAGAAGAACCTCGTACAGGGCAAAGCCGTTGAGGCGTTGAAGTGTTGAAGCGTTGAAGCGGTTAGGCTTCGCCCGCTTTAACGGTGTAACACTTAAACGCTTTAACGAAACATCATCGGACCGCATAACTTGTAATCTCCGGCCGTCCCGTTAGCGGCGAGTAATTCGCCGTCCATGAACCAGCGGGACCTTGAAAGCGGACGATTGCCGGTTCGCAGGTACCCGATGGCCAGAAAATCCATTCAGCCGGATATTTTTGCGCCAATGCCACCGGAAGCGAGAGTTTTAGCGTGCCTCCCCTGCTGAGACGAAACTCAGCCTTTGCTTTAGCTTCCTCATCTTCTGCAAAAGCTTCCGGTCGCACCATAACATTGTTCTTACCCCAAACGATCAAGTAAGGACGACGCTCGGTAACGCTTAGCAGCTGCGCCTGACGCACAAGATTGTTGAACTCATCCAGCGATTGCTTCAGCCGCCTGTTTGCTATCACGCCGCTAAAGCTAGGCACTGCCAATACCAGTATTAACAACAGTATGAAGATGGCGAGAGCAATCTCGATTAAAGTAAAACCCCGGGCTCGTTGCACCGCCAGAAATTACTCGTTTCACCGCAAATCACAACAGTGCCCGCTGGGCATTTCAGTCTTTTGCTCCTCTACGTCAGCGACGCGGCGGGCAGAGCAGATCAATAGTGACCAGGGGCGTAACCGTGAACTGCGGTAAAAGCAATCGTTTGCGTCCACCAAGCGGGATCGGCGCAATAGCCCAGAAAAGTGTCAACCGATGCGTTGCTTAGTTTGCCAGAGCTCATCAAGTCCTCGCGAAGTTCTTTGACTGTGAGTGTCCAATAATCTGCCCACAAACTGGTCCCGTTGTAGATCGCGGTTTCTGCAGTGCCATCGATTCGCTCGAGTCCTAAGGCTGCCAATCTCGACGCCAGAGTGCGACCGATTTGATAATCAATTCCTTGCTCACGTGACCATGCAAGCCAACCACTCCAGAACGCACG
>DASQPM010000151.1:0-4786 GCA_035643935.1 Pyrinomonadaceae bacterium
CGTTCGAGGTTTTCAGTCTCCATGGTAATTAGTGCTATGTCGCTTTCATCCCCTCGCCGCTGGGGAGGGGAAAGAGGGGAAGGGTTTATCGGCGCCACAGTCGACGGCTGCTCAAAACTCCAACCAAAATTTTTCAATCAACCAGCGTTGCAGTTCCAAATCGAGTCCAGCGAATGTCTTAACATGACGGTTGCTAAGCTTCAAAATCTGAATTGGATACTAACCGTTCGTTGCAGCAATTGTGATTGGCTTTCACCTCATGCTTTAATGCGCGGCGAGTTGATCAGCCGTAGAAGTCAGGAGCGCTGCAGTGAAACTACTCCGAAGATTTTTCGAATTTGTTCTGGCTTGCTTAATTCTGTTCTGCGCAGTTAACACGACCATGGCCCAAACAAAAACTCCAACACCGCAAACACCGAGCCCGCCCGCGCCTGCGCCGGCGAATACAACTGCGCCAACACCTGCGACGCCAGTCGCAAATCCAGCCGACGTCGCCTCGGTAGATTCGATCATCGCCGCAGTCTACGACGTTATTTCCGGACCAGCAGGAAAGAAGCGCGATTGGGATCGTATGAAGTCGTTGTTTATTCCGGGCGCGCGCTTGATTCCAACCGGGGCAAGGCAAACTGGCGGCTATGCCTCGCGAGTCTTGACTGTTGATGAATATATCTCGCGGGCGAGCGGCTTCTTTGAAACGGAAGGTTTCTACGAACGCGAAGCCTCAAGAAAGTCGGAAGAGTTTGGACAGATTGTTCACGTTTTCAGCACTTACGAATCGCGGCACGCCCCCGGCGACGCGAAACCATTTCAACGCGGCATCAATAGTATTCAATTGATGAACGACGGCAGCCGCTGGTGGGTAGTAACAATCTTTTGGCAAGGCGAGGACGAGAAACATCCACTACCGGAGAAGTATCTGAAGAACTAGGGTGTCGCGTGTGCAAAATGGTTTGGTGTGCTTCCTTTTGGTCGTCCCATTCCTTCTCACTGCAACAAATCACCCGCCGAAAACGTAGCTAACGGCGTCTGCTTATTTGCATCAGTCTGTGTGCCGGTTGATAATTGTGAACACCCGACGACGTCCGAATTTTTGGAATAACCTATGAGATATAGCGAGAAACGTAATCCCTCATTCCGAATTCTACTAAGCGCCGTATCCGTCACCTTCTTCGTCGGCTGCGCGAACAAAGCGGCGCAGCAGGGCTTTGAACGTCCACCGGCGGCCGTTTCGATTACCGCGGCGGTAGCGCAGGATGTGCCAACTTATCTCGACGCAATCGGCAGAACAGTGGCGCGCGAAGTTGTTTCCATCCAGCCCCAGGTATCCGGACGGATCATGAAAATTCATTTCACTGACGGGGCGGACGTGAAGAAAAACGACATGCTTTTCACGATCGACAGCCGGCCGTTTGAAGCGAGTCTCCGCCAGGCCCAGGCAAACGTATCGCGAGACAACGCCCTGAAGAAGCAGGCAGAAGCGAACCTTGCTCGCGAAGTCGCGCAGGCAAAGTGGGGTGACGTACAGCTCAAGCGGTACGGCACATTAGTCGAGCAGGGCGTAGTGCCACGCGAACAGTATGAGCAACTGCGTGCGAACCAGGATTCTCTGAACGCTAACGTCGGTTCAGCGAGCGCCGCAGTTCACAGCGCCGCAGAAGCTATCAAAGTAGATACGTCTGCGGTCGAGAGCGCGAAGGTACAACTCAGCTATTGCTTCATTCGCTCGCCAATTGCTGGTCGTGCGGGCCAGCGCCTCGTCGATGTGGGAAACGTGGCCAACCCCGGTGGAAGTTCGGGCAACAGTTCAAGCGGTGGATCTTCCGGCAATAGTGGTGCATTGCTGGTTATCGAGAGATTGGATCCTATCTACGCTGACTTCACAATTTCGCAAAACGATCTCGCGGAAGTGCAACAGCAAATGCGCGCGGGCCGGCTCAGGGCAGAGGTGCGGCTTCCGGAAACTTCTGATGAGCCGGTTATCGGTCAGCTCACATTTCTCAACAATGCGGTAGAGAACACAACCGGCACCGTGAATCTCCGCGCCACCATTCCAAATGCCGGACATCGTTTTTGGCCAGGCCGGTTCGTCAATATTCGTCTCGTATTGAACACCATTCATCAGGCGGTGCTGGTGCCTGCTGTAGCGCCGCAAATGTCTGCCAAGGGATCATTCGTGTATGTGGTGAAAGAGGACTCAACCGCAGAGCAACGGCCGGTGACGTTGGGCCAACGCCAGGGAGATTTGGTGGTAATCGAAAACGGGGTGGCGGCCGGCGAACGGGTAGTCACCACCGGCCAACTAGGCGTTACGCCGGGCGGCAAGGTTCGCATTGAGCAACCGCCGTCATCCGCGCCGGGCAATGGTACCAACGGGGCGAAGCAATGAACGGGTCAGTAGTCAGTGGTCAGTAGTCAGTAGATCGCGGTCAACGCCGTCGGGCTGACTACCAACCACTGACCACTGACTGTCTTCAGCTGAAATCATGAATCTATCGGAACCCTTCATTCGGCGGCCGGTGATGACCGCGGTGTTGACCCTCTCAGTGATTCTCTTTGGAGTTCTGAGCTACACCCAACTACCGGTAAACGATCTGCCGCCGGTGGATTATCCGGTCATACAAGTGCAGGTCGGGTATCCGGGGGCAAGTCCTGACACGATTGCGAATAACATAGCCACGCCGCTCGAGCGCCAGTTCATGCAAATCAATGGACTCGAGGTGGTGACCTCGCAGAGCACACAAGGCGTGGCAACCTTTACCCTCCAGTTTGCGCTCGAAAAGAACATCGATGCGGCCGCGACCGATGTGCAGACTGCGATCTCGCAGGCCATCGGCAGTCTTCCGGCCGACCTGCCATCGCCGCCCACGTATTCGAAGAGCAATCCCAACGATCAGCCGATCATGTACATTGCGTTGACGAGTGACTCTGTAACATCGGGGCAGCTCTACGATTATGCGAGCACACAGGTGGGCCAGCGCCTCAGCATCTTGCCCGGCGTGTCGCGTGTGAATGTCTATGGCACGAAGTCGGCCATCCGGATCAAGGCTGACCCCGCGGCGATGTGGGCGCGCGGCATTTCCATTGACGATCTCAGCGCTGCGATCAAGAGCGGATCAAGTTACACCGGAGCAGGGCAATTCGATAGCAGCACCGGCACTGCCATTCTGCGGCCGCAAGGTCAACTCGAAAGCGCCGAGCAATACAGCAATTTGATAATTGGCGGCACCAGCGCCTCGCCCGTCTATTTGCGCGACGTTGCCGAGGTTAAAGATTCAGTTCAGGACGAACGCATCAACATGCGGTTCTGGGTTCGCGGCTACGACGTGCCGTCAGCAACTGTAATCGTCGCAGTCAATCGTCGCGCAGGTGCTAACGCCGTAGAGGTATCGAAAAGCATTCGCGAAGTCTTGCCGCAAATCAGTTCTGAGTTGCCGGGCTCAATTCGCGTCACGCCAATCTACGATCGTTCGCAGAGCATCGTCCATTCCGTCATTGACGTCGAGACGACGCTGGTCATCGCTTTTATCCTGGTGGTGATCGTGATTTTTGCTTTCCTCGGTCGGGCCACCGACACGCTGATCCCGACGGTCGCACTGCCCTTGTCGTTGCTCATCACCTTCATCGCGATGCGCGCCCTGGGCTACAGTCTCGACAACCTATCGTTGATGGCCCTGACACTGGCTATCGGGTTCCTGGTTGACGATGCGATCGTTTTCCTCGAAAACACTGTACGTCGCATGGAACGCGGCGAGCAGCCGTTTGCGGCGGCCATCAACAGCGCTAAAGAGATCAGCTTCACTATCATGTCGATGACCATCTCTTTGGCCGCGGTCTTCATTCCACTGGTGTTCATGTCCGGACTGGTGGGAAGAATCTTCCGCGAGTTTGCCATCACGATCGTCATTGCAATTTTTGCTTCAGGTTTGGTTTCGCTGACGCTGACGCCGTTGATGTGCGCGCGACTACTGAAGGGGCGCGGCGAGGGCTCGAAAAAAACGTGGATGGAACGCGTCATCGGTGGCGTCGAGAAGCGCGTGCTGGCGATGTACGGCGGATCGCTTTGGTGGTTTCTGAAACACCGTTGGATCTCTCCCGTGATTTGGGTTGTTTGTCTCGCAGGCACGATCTGGCTATTTGTGCTTATTCCCAAGGCGTTTTTGCCGCCGGGAGATAGCAGCGTCATATTTGGCGCTTTCATCGCGCGCGAAGGTTCATCGCCGGCTCAAATGCATGCTTTGCAGAATCGCGTGGACGAGGCCTTGCACCAGGATCCAAATGTGATAACCGATTTCACCTTGACGGGCGCGACCGGATTTCTCGCTTCGAATCAGGGGATCATGTTTACTTTCATCAAACCGCCCGCGGAACGCCAACCTATCCAGCAAGTCACGGCACAGATGATGGGCCAGCTCAACCAGATTCCGGGAGTGTTCACGTTTCTGCGGCCATTTCCGGTGCTGGAAATCAGTACGGGCGTAACAAGTCAACAACAGGGCCAGTATGCTTTCGCAGTGTCTGGCGCCAATCCGGATCAGGTCTACGACGTCAGCCAGAAATTGCTGGGCAAGCTCATGCAGTATCCGGGCTTCCTCACGGTTTCATCCGACTTCTACAGCAACACACCCAACCTGAATATCGATCTGCGTCGCGATCAGGCCAAGACCTACGGTGTGTCAGAGGCGCGAATTTTGTCGCTGCTGCGCAACGCGTATTCGCAAAACTATCTTTACCTGATCAAAAAACCTGAGGACCAGTATCAGGTGATACTGGAAATGGAAGACACGGC
>DASQPM010000152.1:0-5252 GCA_035643935.1 Pyrinomonadaceae bacterium
GCCGAATGTGCGGGAGTTGACGGCGTATTCATTCCTGAGCGCCGCGCGGTTGGGTTAACAGCTACAGTTGCGAAAACGGCGGCAGGCGCGCTCGAACATATTGCGGTCGCCCGTGTAACCAATCTGGTCCAATTGATCGAGCGACTGAAACAACTCAACATCTGGGTTGTTGGAGCCGCCGGCGCGGCGTCGTTAAACTACACTGAATGGGACTGGAACTCGCCAAGCGCGTTATTCCTGGGAAACGAGAGCACTGGCTTGCATCGTCTGGTGCGGGAACGTTGCGACACGTTAGTTCGTATTCCTGTGCGCGGCAGGATAGAATCGTTGAACGTTTCCGTGGCTGCGGGTGTAATTCTCTATGAAGCACTGCGACAACGAGCGGAAAAGAACTGAAGTTATTGGCCCAGCAGCGCGATTGTGAGTGCGGGAAACTTGATCGGAGGCAAGCATGTTTTGTCCTAAATGTGCAACGCAAAATCTCGATGGCGCGAGCTATTGTCGATCTTGCGGCGCGAACATCAGTCTCATTCCGCAGGCGCTGGATGGTCAGTTGCCGCAGGCGCAAAGCAATCAATTCGATTTTGGCCGGCGTGGCTGGAAAAGAGGGCGTGAGTCGACAATGGATCACGCTTTCAAGAACGCATTTATGGGCATCGCTTTTCTGCTTGTCTCGATTGCGCTCTCGTTTTCGCCTATGGGCCGAGGTTGGTGGTTCTGGATGTTGATTCCCGCATTTTCAATGATGGGTAGTGGTGTCGCGCAATATGTGCGCGTCAAGGAGCGTGAACGGCAAGCGCTGCGCGGAACAAATTTGAATCGATCTGCGATGCCGGCGGCACCGCGTGCCGAGGTTTTTGCGGCCCGCAGTACTGGTGAACTGATGGCAACGCCGCCCAGCGTTACAGAAGGAACGACCAGGCACCTGGGCGCTGAGGCCCCCACCAAACACCTCGACGCTTCAAGCGACGCCTCCAAATAGTATTACGAGTTTGGAAAACTCTCTTTTTTAGGTGGGCGATGCTCCCTGTCATGCGAGACACGGTAATGGCATCGCCTAAAGTTTTGTCTGATGGTTTCAACCTACGCACAAGTCTGCATCTCCATTTGCGAAAGCAACTGCGAATCTGTCGCACGAGCCATGCGCGGCGCCGGCAAACATGATGGTCTGTTTGAGATTCGACTTGATTGTTGGGCCCCGGACGCCTTGAAGAATCTCGACCCATTGCGCGCGCTACTCGGCGCTTGCCAGCAGCCAACTATCGTTACCTTCCGCGCGGCCGCTGAGGGCGGAAGATGTGACGCCGACTATGAAACGCGCTTGCGATTTTGGCGCGACGAAGGCCTGGAACTGCCTGCAAAGTTTGTGGATCTTGAGCTCGATATTGCGGAACAACTAATTCATGGAGCGGGTTCTGTAGATTGGTCTCGCGTAATTTGTTCCTATCACAATCAGGTAGAAGTGCCGGCGGATCTTAAACAAATATTTGAGCGGTTGGCGGCAACTCCCGCGCGTGTGCTGAAAGTCGCTGTGCGAGTTAACGACGCAGTTGACTGTCTGCAGATCTTCGATTTGCTGGAGCCGGCAAAGCGGGCCGGGCGCGAAATCATCGCCATCGGCATGGGGGCCGCGGGCGTAACGACTCGGATTCTGGGACAGGCGCGCGGCGCTTTCTTAACTTACGCTTCACTGGGGGACCGGCACGCTACGGCCGCGGGCCAGATAAGCATTGAGGAATTAACTGATGTCTATCGAGTTGAGAAGATTAGCAGCGAAACAGTCATCACTGGTTTGGTCGGCCGCCCGGTTGGCCATTCCATCTCTCCGCAGATTCATAATGCCGCGTTCTCAAGTTCGCAAACCGATGCTGTTTACATTCCTTTTGAAGTTCGCGATCTCAAAGCATTTTTCAAACGCATGGTCCATCCGCGCACCCGCGAGATCGATTGGCGCCTGCGCGGGTTGAGCATCACTGCACCCCACAAAACCGCAGTTCTCGCTGAGCTCGATTGGATTGAACCGGCCGCTCAGGAGATAGGCGCCGTCAACACGGTAGTTGTTGAAGACAATCGTCTGTGCGGCTACAACACCGATGCGAGCGCGTTTGTCGAGGTGTTAAAAAATCGCCTGGGCTCGCTCGGCAACGCCCGTATCGCGATCATTGGCGCGGGAGGAGCGGCGAGCGCTGCCTTGTTCAGCTTGAAACAGGAAAACGCGAGCGCCATCATTTTTGTACGCGATATGAAGAAGGCGAAGCAGTTCGCCGACCGCTGGGCAATTGAATCTCGGGATCTGGAGCATGCTGTCTTCGCCGAGTTTGATGTAGTGGTTAACGCGACGCCTTTGGGCACAAGTGGTGAACTTGAAAATGAGACACCCGCGCACGCGCGCCAACTTCGCGGTGCGCGCCTGGCTTACGAATTAGTTTACAATCCACCGGTGACCCAATTTCTTCTCGAGGCACAGGCGGCCGGTTGCGAAACGCTTGCTGGCTTGCCGATGCTTTTGACTCAGGCAGCCCAACAATTCCAACTATGGACTGGACGGACTGCGAACAGCGACGTGATGCAAGCTGCCGCGATCAAGGCGCTTAATTCTGATATCTGACATCTGACATCTGACATCTGCTTCATGGACGAGCGTTACAGCAGACAAATCTTGTTTAGTGGCATCGGCAAGGAAGGGCAGGCTCGCCTGTTGCAATCGCGGGTTCTGATTGTGGGCTGTGGTGCGCTCGGCTCGGCGCAAGCGGAAAGTCTCGCACGCGCGGGTGTCGGCAATCTGAGGATTGTCGATCGTGATTTCGTTGAAGCTTCAAATTTGCAGCGGCAGACAATGTTTACTGAGCGCGACGCAACCGAGCGAACGCCAAAAGCAATCGCAGCCGCCAATCATATTCGCGAATTCGCTGCGGGCATTAACGTTGAGCCGGAAATTGCAGACGTTAACAACTCGAATATTGAACGGTTGATCAAGAACTGTGACGTCGTTCTTGATGGCACCGATAACTTTGCCACGCGCTATTTGATCAACGACGCCTGCGCTAAGCATGAAATCGACTGGATCTATGGTGCAGCAGTTGGTTCTTACGGCGTTACGATGACTATCCAGCCGCATCAAACCGCTTGCCTGCGCTGTGTTTTTGAAGAGGCGCCGCCCGCCGCCAGCGCGCCGACTTGCGATACCGCCGGCGTTATCATGCCGATAATCAGCGTTGTCGCTGCCATTCAGGTTGCGGAGGCGCTGAAACTATTGACAGGCCAAAACGAAAGTTTGCATCGATCGTTGATGCAGTTTGACGTCTGGCGAAACGAGTGGCGAAAGATCAATCCCGGACCACCCTTGCCGGACTGTGTCACCTGTTCGCTTGGTCAATTTGAAACGCTTGAAACTTCTGCCGGTGATCTTGCGGCCGTTTTGTGTGGACGCAATGCCGTGCAGATTTCCCCGGCAAAAGCGACGCAGCTTGATTTTGCGCAACTCGCCGCTCGACTCGAGGCCACGGGCGAGGTGAAATTTAATGACTACCTTTTGCGCTTCCGCACCGGCGACTTTGAAATGACGGTATTCCAGGACGCGCGATCGATCATTCGCGGCACCAGCGAAGTGAAAACTGCTCGCTCGCTCTACGCAAAGTACATCGGAAACTAACACGCATATATGTTGACAGCAAAAATAAAAACTCAATTGGCCCCGGCCGCAATTTCGTTATTGATCGTCATATCCGCCCAACTTGGTTATGCCGGTCAACCCGTAATTTGGGAAACGGGCAGTCGCGCTGAACTTTTGAAAGGCGATGCCCGTGGCATATCAATTAGCGATACGGGTGTCCTGAGACTGGCGCCGAACGTCGCCGAAGTTTTCAACACCGAACAGGCGTTTGTTTGGTCAAGTGCCATCGATAGCCAGGGCAACATCTACCTGGGCACTGGACATGATGGAAAGATTTTTCGCGTGGGCGCAGACGGTCGCGGTTCATTGTTGTACGACGCAGCGGAACTCGACATCACTGCTCTGGCTATCGCGCGTGACGGTTCGATCTACGCCGGCAGTTCTCCCGACGGCAAAGTCTATCGCATCACGACGGACGGACATGCAGAAGTGTTCTTCGATCCGCCCGACAAGTACATCTGGTCGCTGGCGATCTTAAATGACGGATCACTGGCGGTCGGCACCGGAGACAGCGGCAAACTTTATCGAGTGCGGTCGGCCGGCGCGAAACCGGAATCGTCACTGTTGCTCTCAACCAATCAAACGCATGTGATGTCACTGGCGGTGACGCCGCAGGGAGATTTGATTGCCGGAACCGATCCGGGCGGCCTGGTGTTGCGTATTTCTCCCGAGGGAAAAGCATTCGCTTTGTTTGACGCACCTTTGCGCGAGATTCATGCGCTGGCGCCGGCGGCTGATGGATCGATCTATGCGCTCGCGCTTAGCGAGAGCGCCGCCACCAGCCGGCAGCAATCGACTACCGTTCCTGTACCGCAACCGAGCGATGGCGTTAGCGGCGGCACACCGGTAACCTCGCTAACCATCACGGCAATTGACGAAACCGGCAATCCGATTCAAACAGCAGTAGCGGCATCGCGGAGTCGTACAGACATTACAAATGCTCGCAGCGTGGTCTTTCGCATCTTGCCGGATGGCGCGACGGACGTGGTGTGGAGTTCGTCTTCAATCACTGCGTTCGCAGTCGCGCCTGCGCTGGAGCAGGGAAGTGTTTTGATTGGCACTGCCGACAAAGGACGAATCTATTCAGTTACTAATGATGGCCGCGACACGCTTCTCTTGCAATCGACCGAAGGCCAGATATCGTCATTCATGACAAAAGCCGGGCAGATCTATGCCGCCTCAAGCAATCAGGGAAAGTTGTTTCGCTTTGGCAAAGAGCCCTTCGCCGAGGGCTCTTATGAATCTGCAGTACGCGACGCAAAGCTAACAGCAACGTGGGGCCGCATTTGGTGGCGCGGCGCAGGCAATGTGGAACTACAAACGCGCAGTGGTAATGGCGAGCGTCCTGACACAACCTGGAGCGATTGGAGTACTGCGTATCGCAATGCCGATGGTACTCAGGTGACGAGCCCGCGCGCCCGCTTCATTCAGTGGCGCGCTACGCTGCGAAGCGCCGGAGGTCCCGCCTGGATGGAAGACGCGACGGTTGCCTATCTACCAAGAAACGTTGCTCCCGAAGTCTTATCTGTCACTTCATTGCCTTTCGGCGTCGGCCTGCAACCGGGCGCCCAGATTCAAG
>DASQPM010000153.1:0-15341 GCA_035643935.1 Pyrinomonadaceae bacterium
GTTGACCTTTCGCGATGCTTTTAAGGCCGGCGCAAGTCACTATGGAGTCAGCGACGCGGAGGCATTGGCGAAAGACACGCACAAATTCGAGTCGCGCTATTTGGATCGCCTCTTTGGACCATACCCCGAAGCGCGTGAAATCTATTACGCGCGCTCGCCAATCAACTTTTCCGATCGCTTGTCTTGTCCGGTAATTTTCTTTCAGGGTTTGGAAGATAAAGTTGTACCGCCCAGTCAGGCCGAGACGATGGTCGCCGCGTTACAAGCCAAAGGAATTCCGGTCGCTTATATTGAGTTTGCGGGTGAGCAGCACGGATTCCGGCAGGCACAAAACATCAAACGGGCGCTCGATGGCGAGTTCTATTTTTATGCAAAAATATTTGGCTTCGAACCAGCGGGCACCATCGAGCCGGTGGAAATTCAGAACCTCGCAGCCGCAGGCGCGCGGGGAACTGCGTGACAACATGTTACTCAATGGGTGAATCGGAAACCGTGGCCGGGCCGCCGCCATGATCGCCGGCACGCACCACCGCGCTCTCATCCACAAAGTAAGAAAATCTGCCGCTCTTGCCATATTCAAGCGGCACCGCCGTAGCCTCAAACTTATTCGCTGACACTGTCAACTCGATCTCGTAACCCCACCTCTCAATGGGTTCCTTGCTGATCAACCCAGCCTTAATTAGTTCATCAAGCGTTCCATAACGACCGTCGCCGGTCGTAGCTTGATAGGTTGCTTCCGCGCTGACCAAAGTTCGCAACTCGCTCTTCACTGCCGCTTCGTTGGCCTTCAAGGGCGCCGCGCTGGCGTTGTTTGAAATGCTTGCCACCATCAGCAGCAGCAGGTTTTTCGGAACATGTAACTCGTGCAGCGGACCGGACCCTTCATTTGAAAGCGAATAAGTTAGTGGTTCAATAGTTGGATTCAATCGCGACAGCAGCTCCGCAATCTTCTCATTGCCCGGCCCTGTCAGATTTCCCGTCAGGCCATATCGCTCGACTAACGCCGGCGCCATGTAAACCTGGGCCAGCACTTGTCGCGACTGCCAACGACTCGCATTCCGGAAATGACTGCTTGCGGAAAGTGTCTCACCATTTAAGTAAGACGCGACGGCGCGTTTTGTCGCGTCAGCGTTTGGCGACAGAATCAGAAAATCACCGACGAAAGCATAGGACAACACGTTTGCATAGGTCGTGATTTCGGTATCGTCCTTCCGTTCGGTTTGGGCGAGGAGGCCAGCGCCCTTGACCCCGAACGATTCGATCAGCTTTGGTATCAAGTGGCGCACCGCTTCCTTATCTTTTACTGAGATTGCAATTAGTGGATCAGGATCGTACGTCTTGATTTTCTGTTGACTGTCAGCGGCAGGTGATGCGGACGGGTTTGCGGCAATTTCGCTGGCGTTCCTGGGCACCAGCGCCACCGCTAATTCATTTCCCAACAACGGCAGAATGTCATCCTTGATTTTAAATCCCAATTTCTTCTCGTAATCAGCGAAAGGAGAAACGGGCTGAACGGCGTTTACCGTTTGCATCGAATAATCGCGCGGGCGTTCATTCGTAGTTGCAATTGTCTTCAGCAATCCATCATAGATCTGCGGATAGTCGAGCGAGGCCGAAACAAACAGATCGGCGGCAGCCGGAAAAACGCTGGGCGACCCGGGAATCACGGCTGGGCCGGAAATGAACTGCGGTAAAAAAGGTATGGCTACATTTTTGTTATCGGCGCTGCTGAGAATCAAAGCGCGCACCACATATGCATCTCCTTCAAAGGCGACAGCAGCGGCGACAGCTTCAGGCCATTTCGGTTGGCCGGCAAAAATGCCGCGGTAAAGCGAAAACATGACGGTACCCATCAAGGCGGAATCCGGATTCCTCTCCTGGCCGCTGGGCGTGATGATGGTGTTTGTCTGAGCCGGCGCCGATGCGCTTAAGGTTGCTGCGTCATTGGCGGCAGGCGGAGGCGGTTCGTCAGGCGAGGGCATCTCCGTTGCCTCAACAATCGTGGGTTCCTCGACCTGAGGTGACGCCTGTTCCTGTTTTATGCGATTGCGTTCTTCTTCTTCAAGCCGCTGTTCTTCTTCCTCGGCAGTTTTCTTGCGGCGCTCCTGATCTTCCTTTTCCAGCGCCTTCACGTCGACGTAAAGGAAAAGAGACTCCGAAGCAAAGCGATTGCGCGCTGTGACGAAATTCAGATCTTCTGCGAGCAATCTTGCATGGCGTGGTTTCAGATCGCGAAAAGCAAAAGCTTTATCGGTGACCAGCACCAGCGACCCAACCTGCATAATGCGATAAGGAAACGAGGCAGTGGTGGCAGTTTGCGTCTGCACCGACTGCGCTGTGGCAGCATTCGGCTGACCAGGTGACGGCGACGGAGTTGGTTCCGGCGTCGGTGCAAGAATTGGCATGAACCGGCGCAACTGAGGCTCAAACTTCTGGGCTTCTTCAGGCGAAGCGAATTCGATTGCCATCAAAACTGCGGGTAAGTTTGGTTGCGTGGGCCAACTGGCCACGAACAGGCGCGAACCGGCGAGACTCTCAGCGTGAGCATCCAGCCATTTCAACGCCGTACGAAACTCTTTTGGCGGCCCACCGATTTTCATTACCGGGTCGAGTAAGTCATTGACAGCGGAAGAACGAATCAACTGGCCCACGCCGCGGACTTCAAAGTAGACCTTATAACTGTCGTCTGCGAGCAGCGTGTCAAAAGTTGGAGTAGCCTCCGCAGGTTGCGCGACAGTTTGTGCCGGCGCCGGTTTGCGCGGAGCTGTGCCGCGCTTTTGCTGGGCTGCCAGGGGCGCGGCCGAAAGTGCAACTGCGAGGACAATTCGCGTGAGTCGAGCAGCTATTGTCGATTTTCTCATGGGTAGCAATTCAGCGGACGCGTCGTGTGACCGTCGCGGAGGAGAGACATAAGCATCGTCGACTAAGCAGCCGACAAAATCAAGACATTTTCGCGCTGGGTGAAATTACTGCGCCACGCGGCGCCATACGCTTGCCTCACCGCCATTTTGTATCAGGCGTTTTACTTCCAAATAGGCGGCGGCGTAGGCGACCCGCATCTCTTGCGACGACCTGGCGCCGGCGAGTTTCTGTTCGATCTCTTCAGCCGTCATTTGTGAGCGAGGCGCGTAGCGCTCAACGAATGTGCCTTCACCGGCCAGGTATATTGCCAATCCTTCCGCCAACCAGCGCGGCGCGCGACCGCGACCAAGGACATTGATAGCCGCATGGGCCAGCTCGTGCCGCACGGTCGTCCCCAAGATTCGTTTTCGTTTGAGTGTTGCCAGGGGTTGCAACTCGATACGCTTATCGCGCGTGGCTGCGGCGGCCCAGGGCGGTTGTCCCGTTCGTCCGACAAAGTTGCCAGTAGTGTCGTTAACAAAAATTTCCAAGGTAGGGAACTGCAGGACCATGCCGGCTGCGGCAATCCGGTCGATCAATGACCGGCGCGCCGACTGCAACAAGTCCAGCAAATCTTTAGCTTCGCTTTGCTTGACTGTGGTGGGATAGTCAATACGAAAACCCTCGCTGGAAATTGTCAGACGGGTGATGCGTTCACCACCTGTTGAGGTGACGCTGATTTCCGGCGAGCCCCAAAGCAAATCGGCTTCTGACCGGTGTTCCGTCGCGAGGTGTGTAGTAGGAAAATATTTCTTGAGGATCTGGCGATAGCTTGCGCCGCGCGCTGCCATCACATGCGCGCCTTCCTGGCAGAGGCCCAAACCATGGCCAAACCCGCTGCCATGAAATATGAAGTTTGAGCCGGAACGAGAAATTTTAAAGCGTGAACTCTTCAGCAGGTTCCAGCCGAGCGCGCGGCCCACGATAATCTTAAAGTCCCAACCACTCACGGTTAACCGCCGCTCGCCCTGGACGCTTATCAATTGCGCCCGTCCCGTGTCATCACGCCGAGAAACGAGGATGTTTCCGAGGCGCGTTCCGACATTAGTACGCGGATCACTTCGTAATGCCTCTAAAAGTTTTGCTTCCGGGATTTTGTCGGTCCAACTGTGATGTGGTTGACTCTCGCAGTATTCATCGCTCACGCCTTGCAGGTAAGGGGGCGCGCTCTTGCCCCAGAGCGTTGCCATGTTTGCCGTCGCGCCGCCGCAGGATGCGCTGAAGTAGGAATCAACCACGCGATTGTCTGCGTCAAGCAGGACCTCGCCGCTCGTTTCAGTGACTGCTTCTTTGATTCGCGCCGGCACATCCGAACCATCAGCCATCCCCGGGTAATATCTTTGGCAGTGTGTTGTAGTGCAAAAATCGTAACCATCCGCCGCGTGCCGGCCAAGGTTCTTATAAATAAAAGTGCGGCTGGCAATAGCGAGCGCTTTCAAAGCTTCCGGCTCAGTTTCAGTGCTGCCTTCAGCCGCGACCACACCGCGAACGTAATCCTCAACCGGCATCGTGCGCACTGCGTTCTCGCGCGCGACAAAAACCCGAACTGAAGCTGGTGATTGCGAGTCGCCTGTTGCATTCCTTGATACGGCAACGGGCGTTTGCGCCTTGGTCGCTGCAACTTGTAACGGATCGGTGCGCGCAAATTCCGCAAAGATTGGCCGCGCGACTGCCGCCGCCTCGACGCCGTGTGCTCTTGCAAGAAAAACCAGCACGGCGAGTCCAACTTTGTCAGGAGCAGGCACGCCCGAGTCGTTACCGTCGTTGTGTGGGCGTGATGCAAAGCCGACGAACCAGCCGTGCGTACGATAGCCGTTGATTTCTGTTGCCGTGCCGGTCTTGCCAAAAATGTAGAGTGGCAGCGAATAGAGATTGGCAGACTCGGCAGTGCCATAACGAACCGCGCCCCGCATTCCTTTAACGATCAACTCGCGTTGTTCGTCATCAATTGTGACGTCGTTTTGAATTTCCACAGCAGCATTTGATGCCGCAGAAAGATGAGGCACAAAAACACGGCCGCCATTTACCAGGGCGGAGTAGGCATTGATTAGTTGCAGCGGAGTAGTTTCAAGATACTCGCCCTCGCCCATGGCAGATTGCGGTTGCCAGACCGCGCGTTGCATTTTCCCGGAGGACTCGTTAGCAATGTTGACGGCGGTCTTTCTACCAAAACCGAAATCGTCGAGAGTTGTCTTGAAGTTTGTTTCCGGCAAACGCTCGCCGAGTTTTCCAAAATAGTAATTGCATGAATAGGCAATTGCTTCAGTCGGATTCAGCGGCGGCAGGTCGAGCGGATGCGAACAAGTTGTATGAAATTTGCCGTGAGAATATTTTTCGTGGCACAGCGTGCGCGCGTCTTCGTCGATCAATCCGGCGCGCAAGGCTGCCAGGGCAGTGAAGGGCTTGATTGTCGAGCCCGGCGGAAAACTTTCCTGAAAGGCGAGTTCCGAATTAATCACGGCACGAATCCGCCCTGTTTGCGGGTCCATAACGATAATCGCGCCACGTCGATCACCGAGCGCCAGAGTTGCGGCCTGTTGCAGACGCTGGTCCAACTGGTTGTCGTCAGCCGTGACTGATCCAGCATTCGACAAAGTGCCAACTCGCGCGATGGACCATGCTGAAACCGCCAAAGCGAAAAACACTACGCCGGCGAGCAAAGCGCGGCGAGAGTGTCCGCCAGTCCACTCGTTCGTAGCGCGGTCAGCAAATGCGCGCCAGGCAAACATTAGACCGCCTCGTTTGCAACCGGCTCTGGCGATTTGGGCGATTGGATGTTAAGCAGTGCAATGGCTTTAACTGTTATGACCCAACCCAGGAGCGTAAGCGCGAAAACAGCGGCGAGGCGGATGGTGAGCAGAATAATTTCCAGCCATGCATGCTTGTTGGGCGTAGTGCGGAACAATAGAAAATAAGGAACCACCGCGAAAATCAAAAAGCCAGCGACATATATCAACACCGACTGCGGCGCGAAAGCCCGCGCAAGCAGTTGTCCAGTTTTCTTGATGGCCGCAATCAAGCCATCGCGCGCGGTGGCCAGCCACAAATGAATAGCGGCGAGTGGCAACACCAGACCGAGTGCCAAATATCTTACGGTGGAGAGTGCAGCGCCTTTCCAGTTGATCGAGGGGCGCGCCGCCTCCTGCGTTCGTGACGACATTGCCATGGGATGAAGTTGCGTGGCGCCGTCGGCTGCGGCCGCAAGATGTGACTGATATTTCGCCAGCAGGTAAATCACCAGGACTGCCAGCGCAATAAGCGGCAACGTGATCACTATGAATTTCCAAAACCCCGTCAGCGATCTTTTTGCCAGCAGGCCGGCGCTTACCGGTTGGCCGGAGTCAGAAAACCCACTCGCAATCATCGCCTGAAGCACGAAGAAAAGAATGGGCGCCACCAGGGCAAGCGCAAAGGTCAACGTCACTTGCGCGACGCTCGCTTCTCTGACCGCCACGAAGAAGTAGAGTGTGCCCAGCAGCGCAACGTAAACGGTCGCCACCAGCAAAAGCGCGGGCCAGTTTGCGAAAACTTTTCGCACGGCAGTCACTATCGATGAAAATGTTTCTATTAGCATTTTGTCCTCATGTGCAGAACCGCGAGCGGTAGCGACCGGATGCTACACGCAACTTTCGATAAAACAATTGCAAAATAGCCGGCCGGCGAAGCTTGAGCTTGGGATCCGGTCGCTACCGCTCGCGGTTCTGCATTAGCCCAGATCGCCCTTCTCATTTGCGTTCCAGGAAATTCATTCGTCCCGATGCGGTGTTTGATTGCACGGCCGGACGATACATCAGTTCAGCGCGCGCCGGCGCGATGCGAAATTGTCCCGGCACCTGTACGCGGATGGCGTACTGGAAAGTTGTGCTGCCGCCAAAGTAATCCAGGAAGAACACCGTGCGGTTATCGCGGAATTCGCGCGAGCTGTACCAATCCGACCAATCGTATCCCGAGGTGTAATCGAGATTCAGATTGCCGACACTTTCCACTTGTTCGGCGCCCGAGGGAATAGGATCTTCCAGCATCAGGTGGCGTGCTTTTGTGCCGTTAAGTTTCAAACGCACCACCAGCATGTCACCGGAATGAATGTCGCCGCTCAGCGGATCGAGTTTCCATTTGAGTTTGCTGCCATCATCAACCACGCGCAGGCGGAAGTATTCGCGAGTCACATTGAGATCGGCGGAACCTCGCGCGGGCACATCTTCCTCGCCGGTGTAGTAATCAAGCGACGAAGAAAAATAAAGTACGCCTTTGCCGCGCTTCACGATGCGCACATCGTTGGTTGCGTTAACGTCCCCTGACTTGCGATTGAGTGAAATAGTTTGCGAAGCAGCGACTGACGAAATGTGCTGCGTGACCACGTTCTCTCCGTTGAGGTAAACCTCGACATCGTAGTCGGGTGAAAGCTCACGACTAACTTTCAAATAGTCGATCAAGCCAAAGATGGCGAAGGCGGTGTCCTTGGTCGATTCCCAGTAGTAGCTGTGGCGGCGGTCCGAAACCAGCCAGCGGGCTACGCGCGGCAGCAGATCACTGTTCGGCTTGATGCGCGCGAGGGCTTTCAGCGATAGTGCTGTAGCCTCGGTATCGTCTTCTTCAGCAAAGTCGAGCATTGCGCGACGCCGCGACTCCCAGTGTGCGGAATAATTATCGGCAGTGACTGTTCGTTCGATTTCCGCGGCAATGTCCTTTGCCCGCTTTTCGTCTTTTTTCAATTTGAGTGTCAGTGCCAGCAAGGCGCGGCCATAGGGTTGCAGGTTGCCGCGTTCGCCGAAGATTTTTTCAACCTGCTGGCTGTCAGCGCCGCCGCTTTCTTCGAGGGCATAGACCATGAATGAACGCGTTTCGAGATCAATGGTCGTGCCGGCCTCTGTTTTTCCCGCCTCGACCATTTCTTTTAGCTTCTGGCGTCCACGGCTTAGCCTATCCTCATTCACTTCATAGCCCGCGTTTTTTGCCAGTGTCAGACCATCAACGACGTAAGCCGTCATGAAAGGATCGCTCTGGTCATCTTTCCACCAGCCCCAACCGCCGTCGTTGTGCTGATAAGCGTAAAGACGATCCGCGCCTTTCTGGACTTTCTTTTCCAGATCATTTGATCCGCGGATCGTTGTGGTCTTCACATCTTTCAGCGCTTTCGTCACGATCACATTCGGAAGAAAACTGGACATGGTTTGTTCGGTACAGCCGTAGGGGTAGCTCGTCAAATAGTCGAGCGCGCCAAACAAGGTGCCGGCCACCGACGGCGCAACTTCAATACGCAAACTGCGCGCATGCGCATCAGCGTCTGTGGGCATGGTTAGCGAAAAAGTTTTGTCGGTGTTTTCATCCGAGAAGGTTTCGCTCTCGTTTTTCACCTGGTGCAGCCCGCGCGGCACGACCGGCAGCGGCAGTTCAACTGCATCCGATTCAGTGTCGGTGAGGGCCTTTGCCAGCAGTTTGATTTCACCGACGTTGGGCGCGGTGATTTGCCAGTCAACACGCTGCTCGCCCTGTTTGCTGATGGTCACCGTTTTGGTGCCTGCATTTTGCAATTGCGCGCCGCTTACTTCGAGAGAGATTTGGGTTGACTTGTCGGCATTCAGATAATTGTGAACGATGCCGGACAAGGTGACGGTATCGCCCTGTGTGACGAAGCGTGGCGTCTCCAGACGCATGATCACGTCTTTGCGCGCGATCACTTTGTACTTCGTGGCGCCGACTTTCGTATCGGCGGTTACACCACGCGCGGTGGCGCGCCAGGTAGTTAAGTTGTCAGGCAGTGTGACCTTTACGGTCGCCTTCCCGTCAGGACCAGTGATCACGTCCGGCTGCCAAAAAGCGGTGTCTTTAAAATTTCTTCTAATCGTTGGTTGGACCAACTCGCCTTCATTCTTGAAGTCAGCAAGCTGGTAGGTTGGCTTGTTGCGCGCGAGATACAACGGTTTGTCGCCGGCGAAGCCCGTGAACGAATAGGCGATCGAGAGATGCGTCTCGACCGTGTTGTAGCGCATGCCGTAAAACTCATTCTTGATGTTGCCGGCAAAATCGGGAGCAACACTGTAGATGGCCTCATCCACCACGCCGAGACTCACTTCCGCTCCAGATACCGGCGCGCCATCGGCATTGCGCGCAAGGATCGTGTATGACGCCGCCTCGCGCGGCTTGTATTCCTTTTTGTTCGAGATGATTTCGAGGTTCAGCATCTTGTCGCGCGCGGGCACGACCAGGCGCTGGTCGCTGGTGTACATGTCGCCGTTCTTGACGTAGGAAACATTTAGAAAAACGTTGGGCGCATAGTTGGTCCGGATCGGAATGTCGAGCACAATCGATCTTCCCGTGGAGTTCACGTGCTGAACATCCATCACGGTAGTCAATTCCGTACTAACTAAGAGATGAGCGTTGTCAGTCGGCAGGATGGCGAGCACATGCGCAGTTTCGCCGGCGCGATACGACTTCTTATCCGGAACGAGCTTGATGGAATTATAGTCTTCGCTGTAGTAAGCCGAGTCGGTCCACGAATACTGCTGATCGGTAACCCAGAGATAGCCGCCGATTGAAGCTACTTTTTTACCCGACTCGTCGATGATGGTCTTGATGGAGAGGTTTCCATCTTCAGTGGTGGTGTAATCGTAACTGGCCTGCCCCTGTGAATCGGTTTGCACGTCTGCCGAGGCGATCTCGCGTTCGTGCATTTCATACTCGGGATACGAATACTCTTCGTCCTCTTTCTTTTCTTTCCTGGTCCAGGTGCGTTCGACAAACTTGAGTTGTACTTTGGCAGAAACGGGCCGGCCCTCGTAATCGCTGGTCGTAACTCGAATCTTGGCGACGTCGCCTTTGTTGTAAACGTAACGATCTGGGTCTGCGTTTGCGACCACGCTGCCGCGCGTGGCCACGAAACTGGCGCTGCCATCAATTGTGCGTCGCGCCGAATCGGTTACCTGGGCTTCGAGCCGGTAGCTGTAATCGTTGGTATCGTTCTCGTCGGTTGCCGGGATATCAAACTCAACGTTCAGATGACCGTGTGCGTCCAGCGTGCCATCGCTTTCCTGAACCATCTCGTCGCCGCCGCCGTAATAAGATGAGTATTCATCTTCCTTATCAGAAGCGTCGCTGGTGTCTTCGCTGTCGTCTTCACCAAGATACCAGGGGTAATAGCGCGAACGATAGATGTAGTAATGCACGTCGGCATTTGCGACTGGCGAGCCAAAAAAGTATTTGGCATCGACCGAGAAGTTTGTTTTCTGTCCAGCCTGAATGAATTTTCCGGGTGCTGAAACCGTTACCTTGTACTCCGGCTTTTTATATTCAGCCACTTCGAAACTTCCGTTTGCACTCCCGCCTTCAATTTCAGCTGCAATCTGGTACGTGCCCAGCGGCGCGGACTCTGTAATTTCCATTTCACCATTGAAAGTGCCGCGTGCAGAGAGCGGCAGCTCTTTAGTAAAGACATTCGCGCTGTTTGAATCAGTAACTGTGACGTTGATGGTGCTGTCGCCAACTGGCTTGTAAACGCCCGTTGGATCGATCGCGCGCACGATTCCCTTGAATGAAACCTTATGCGTGGGTCTGTAAACCGGACGGTCCGTGTAGATGTAGCCTTTGACGTTTTCTGAATCTTCTTCGCCTTCGTAACCGCTATAGAACAGCGATCCGAGATCCGAAATCGCAAAGTTGCCACTCTGTTTTGCGAGTATCAGGTAGGAATTGGATTGAGTGTCCTCCTCGGCCGCAGGCGCATCAGCCGCTTCATCGCCCTCTGCCGCCTTTGGTTTCTCGACCTTCGTGCGCAGCACGCCCTGGCTGTCGGTGGTTCCGGTGGCGACCACTTTCTTTTCTTTTATGATCTCGACCTGCGCGCCTGGCCGTGGCTCGCCGGTTTTGCGATCGACTGTGTAGATCAGCATCTCGCCGTCGCGCGTGGTCTTATCGAGCATCGTCAAATCGGTGACCACCACGACCGTGTACGCGCGCAAGTCGTTGGCTACAGCTTCAACCAGATAGACGCCGGGCCCGCGCTTGCCCAAAGGGATCATGCGCTGGTCGTATTCATTCTCGAGTGGAGGCAAAGGCTCACGCCAACTGCTGACCAGCAAATCAGGATTTAGTAGCGGCACGCGCGCATAATCTGAAACATTCAAGGGCGTGCGCACAACTTCTTTCTCGACACGAAACTTTTGATTAAAAGCCGCGCGCGAGTCGTGTTGCAGTTGTCCGCGCACGAAGGACTTGATACCCGTGTATGCCCAACGCTTGAAATTACGCACTCGCTCAAGAAACGATTTGCGATGCGGCACTGAGCCGGCTACCTGTTCCTGCTCGTTTTCACCTACCTGATGCGGGTTTTTCAGATCAGTAAAAAATTTGCGCGGGTCCTTTACTTGATAGACACGAAAGTCGAGATGGTCCACTGCCTGATAGTCAACCCAAAGTCGCGCGTTATCGTTTGTTCCATACGTGCGATGCGTCGAAAGCGAGAAGAAAGGTTTGCTGGAAAGCGGCCGCCCAACTTCCTCGCTGGGCGTCGTCGCCGGGGCGCCTGCTTTTGCCCGAGAGCGTAAGGTTGCAATCGTCAGCGCAGCGGCAATCGCTATGACGTAAACCAGCGAAGTGATCGCGATACGATAAGAACGAGAATTCGTGTCTAACACGGCTAAGCCTCCTTTGGGCTAGTCGAGAATTTTCAGACGATAGAAGCCGAGGAAGTTTGGGTTGCTTTCAACCGGCCGCCAGCGTTTGTTGGGATGGTGATCGAGCACTGAAAGCTCGACCTTCTTTACAGTTCCTTCGTCAGTCGGCGACGCACCGGTGTGATAAACAACCCAATCATTTGCCTGCTCGTTACTGAGTTTTGCCGATCCGAGAAAAATCATCACGTGGTAGGGAAACTTTTGCACCCAGGGTTGATAGAAGAAGAGCAGATCACCCGGCTCGGCATTGTGGCGATCGCGACTGATGAATTTGACGTTGAAATTTTTGAGCGTGCGGGCGTCGGCAAAGTCAGAGAAGGCGCCAGTGGATAGGTCGCCATCTTTGTAGACGCCAAAGCTGGTGCGAAAAAGTTTTTCGCCAAGTGGTCCCTGCTCGAGAGTGTACTTAGCCACATCTGGCGCGACCGCCTGATAGCCCGGCCCCATTTTTTGAAACCACACGCGGTCATGACGGCGCAGTGCTTCACGCCACGCGAACCGCACCAGGCCGGCACAGTCGCGTTGCTCCGCGTTCCACTGCTCGTTCAGATGGTAAAACTGGCTTTCGGCAATCAGCGTAAACCATTTCCGGAAATTTTCGCGATCCATGAAACTTTGGAGTTCCGCCGCGTCCGGAATGCCGTCGTTGTCTGAGTCAAGGGAGGCGTGGGCCAGTGGCGAAATACTTGTGGTGGAAGATTTGGATGAGGGTGCCGCTCCAGAGACAGTGGCGCTTTCCCGGTTCCTGCCGAGCACGAAGTAGGAAACCAAAAGGACCAGCGCGAACCAAAGCACTAATGCGAATGTAATTTGTCGACGCTTCAGGAACGCGAGCATGGGGGAATTATCGATTCTGGGTCGAACGTCAACGAGGCGGCGCTAATCAGTCGGGCGCCATGTTAACACGTCCGGCCGTGGCGCTTGCCACTGAATACACCGCTGTGGAAATCCACAATTCACTATTACGGCTGAACAACTCAAGACGAAAATAAACTTCCCCTGGTCAGCGAGGCTGGTTTCTTCATATTACTCGTTTTTCTTGATCTCAAATAGTAGAAAAGAGTATTGCAAAAAGCTGCAAGCGACGTTAGATTGTCGGGGCCAATCATAAATATCAAGATACGGTCGCCCGAAGATATTGGCGACGTTTCGTTGGCAAAAGATTCTTGCGGAGGGTAACGAAGTGCCGATTGGAACATGTCCCGAATGCGATGCGGATGTCCACGTAGATACGGACACAGATAAAGGCGAACTCGTTTCGTGTGAGGAATGCGGTACGGATCTGGAAGTAGTCGGGTTGGATCCTGTAGAGCTCGACATAGTCGAAGAAGAAGATTTGGACGATGACGAGGATGAAGACGAGTTCTGAAGAAGAGTAGGCAGAAAGCAGTAGGCAGAAAGCCCGCATCTTCCGTTGCGGTTTGTTTTCTGCCTGCTGCTTTTTGCCTACTACCTAGTGCCTACTACGTATCATTTTCCTTCCGCTTGGAATCCCGGACGACTTTGGTTCAGCATTACCCCGTTGGGGCCCTGGACTTTGATAGTGTGAAAGCGGCCATCGTGTCGTTTTTCTTCGGGCGGATAAAACGCGAGCACGTAAGCCGACGTTACTTCCTCCGCCAGGGCGCGAAACAGCGCTTCGTAATTCGTTTCGACGGCGTAGACACTTCTCCCGCCAGTCAATTCAGCTAACCCACTAACATCGAGCGGCGTCGGCAGCGGATTTTGTGCCGCAACTGGCATTACGCGCGAATAAGAAGGAAGCGTAACCACATAGATGCTCGCTTCGGCGGCGTTTGCGCGTTCGATGACTGTCGGCGCCGAAACGGTGTCGCCAACCGGAAAGCCATCAGTCACAACCAACACCGCGCGCTTTATCAAACGCCCTTCACGGGTGCGTGGCGCATGACGTACCAGCATGCGTATTGCGTCGTCCACCGCATCGTATGTATGAGTTGATAATCCATTTGGTTCTCTCGCCAGACGTTCGATGGCGCGGTCGAGTTTGTCTGCTTCGGAAGTAAACTTCTGCACCGTTTTCACGTTCATGCCAAACGACATCACTGCGTAAAGCGCAGGATGGTCCGCCAACTTCGCCGAGAACGCATTCAAGGCGCGTCGCAGGCGATTCATTTCTTCCGCGGTCATGCTGCCGGAAATGTCGAGCGCAAATACCATCGCTAATGGACGTGGCTCGCCGCTGCGCCGCTCAACCTGGAAAAAAGCGAGCGGCTGTTCGATGCCGTCAACGTAAACTTTGAAATCTTCCTGCCGTAGATTTCGGAGCGGGCGACCGTCGGAATCGTTGGCCCTCACATCGACTGAGACAAGATCGGTGTCAATCTTTAGAACTTCGTCCGGCGTCTGTTCATTTTTCGGAAATACCTGACGCGGTCGAACGGCTTTTGGATCGGATTGCTGCGCACGGCAGGGGAACACAATTGCGAGCGTCGCAAGCAGGAAAAGCGACAGAATGCGGGATTTGCTGGCTTGGTAAAACTGAAACATTCGCGGCCTTGTCCGGCACTAGTTGAGCCGGATTATACGTGCGCTATTAACACCGCGCCAAGCGATTCGGGCTTATAGTTTATTAGGTTAGCGCTGGCAACAAGTTCATATTGAGCAAGCATCAACCTAGGTTCCCAACGTCGGCTCGCAGCGCCAGGCAATGTTATTATCAAGCATGCAACAAATGCGATCGTATCTCATCCTTTTCAGCATTCTACTGATCGCCGCCGTACAGGTGGTCGCGCAGGACAAGTCAACCGGCGGATTCAAAGGAAAAGTTCGTGTTGAAGTAGGAACGCCGGCGGGAGTTACTGTTGTTGTCAGACAGGGAGAGCGCGAAGTCGGGCGCGTGGTCACTGACAAGGGCGGAGAGTTTGCGGTCAATCGGCTCAAGCCCGGTCTGTATGGAGTCATACTTCGCAAACCAGGCTTAAGTGTCGGCAGCATCGAAAACATTGAAGTCAAAGCAGGCAAGACGCGTTCGTTGGGCGACCGCCTGATACTAACCATCGATGAAGGCTCGATCGCCTTCATTCGTGGTAGCGTTTTTGATCCTACCGGCCGCAGCGCTCCCAACGTGCGCGTTGAACTCGCGAGAATTGAAGCTGACGGCAATGTAAAGAAGATTGATGGCCGAGTTACCAACGAGATCGGCTCATTTGTTTTCCGTCTTACCCCCAACACTGCGAAATATCGGGTCACGGCCACAGCAAAGGATTCCGACGCCGTCAGTAAAGATGTTGAGGTTGATGGCGCTGCTGTGTATCGCGTGGCGCTTACGCTTAAGCCGAAATAAGTAAATCGTAAATGGTAAATCGTAAATAGTTGGCCATAACCCTCGGCGGTTGCCCTGCTGTCGAGGGGCTTTTTCTATTTACGATTCACGATTTACGATTCACTAGTGTGTTTTATATTTGGTTCAGCATTTGAAGTTGCTATAGGATAACGGCAACTGCGACATGGAAGAACGTGAAGAGTTTCTGACGGCTCGTCAGCTTGCCAAAGTATTGCAGGTTAGCGAGTCAACTGTCCGGCGCCTGGCCCGCAAGCGTCGCATTCCCTCGGTGCGCGTGACGCCGCATATCATTCGTTTCCATCTGGATGCGGTGCGCGAGGCGCTGGAAGTGCCGCGCTCACGAATCCGGCACGGCGAATATGAAGAGCCAGTCGACGATTCCCAGCTTTCGTTTGACGACTTGACCTTAGGGGGAATGGCGCAAGGCGCGGGACGTTAGGGCGTCGGGGGTTTAGTTTCGATACCGT
>DASQPM010000154.1:0-3326 GCA_035643935.1 Pyrinomonadaceae bacterium
ATATGAAAAAACTGTCCAAAATCTCTCGTCAGCTTGGTTCTCTCTTCATCGTTGCTATTTTATCGCTTGGATTCTTTGTTGCAACGCGAGCGCAGGAACCTGTTTCATCGCCTACTCCGATAACTCCAGCTATTCACAAAGCCGAGTTGCACCAGGCGCTGCTGGATCTTACAAATCCTTTTACGGTGATGTGCGTAGCCGCGCATCCGGATGATGAAGACGGGACGACGCTGACAATGTTGCGTCGCAAATTTGGCGTGCATACAGTCAGTTTGTTTTCCACTTACGGTGAAGGCGGGCAAAACGCCGTCGGCCCACAGCTCTACGAAGAGCTGGGCGTGATTCGCGCGCGCGAAACTATGGCTGCGGCGCGTATTCAGGGTTCAGAGCCATATTTTCTTGGCCTAAAGGATTTTGGTTACTCAAAGTCGGCCGACGAAGCATTTCGCGTCTGGGGGCACGACGAAGCCTTGCGTCGCATGGTGCTGAAGATTCGTGAGCTGCGCCCCGATGTGATCATCACTAACCATTCGGTAACTAACAACGATCACGGCCATCATCAGGCGACGGCCCGACTGATACTGGAAGCGTTTGATGCCGCCGCCGATCCAAAACGCTTTCCGGAACAACTGGGCCAACTGAAGCCGTGGCAGGCACAGAGACTTTTTGTGCGGATTTTCGGGGGCGCCAACACCACGCCCGCCGCCACCGATAAGGTCGTGGCCATCGATCCAAATGAAGTTGATCCGGTGCGCAATAGTTCGTTTGCCGAACAAGCGCTGGCCGCGCTTCAGGAACATGCCAGCCAGGGTCCGTGGCCAAAAACGTTTGAAGATTTGATGCGGATGCGCGGCGGTAGTGGGGGAAAGTTGCCGTTGATTCGTTATCAATTGGTGCGCGAAGCGCCGAATGCCCCGGCGTTAGCGGCTGATTCAATACCGCTGCTTGCCGGTTTGAAAGTAGCCGACTCGCTTTCTTACCACATCACGCCATTCAAGAATCAGGACGCGCTATTGACTGATTTTCTGGACCAGCCGGTTGTCGTGCTCGAGAGCCTCATTGAGTGGCGCAAAAGTAATCCGGCGGTTGAGGCTTCCTCGCCCGATCCGCAGCGCGCGCAAATGATGAAGGCGCGTTTCGACCATGCGCTTGCCACCGCCGCAAACATTGCCCTGGCGATAATGCCCGACGATGAAGTGCTTATACCGGGAAACAAAACCACCTTCACTGTGAATTTGGAAAATAACGGCGACCGCTCGCTGGAAATCGACAAGATATCGTTCGCTGGTTGGGGACAAACGGTGCCGGTGAAAAGTGCCGATCAGCTTTTGCCGGGCACCGAAGCCGCCGGATTAGTTGAGATGGTCACGCCCGCTAGCGCGAAGATCACCGTTCCGAAAGCAAAGCATCTTTACGACGGACTTCTCTTTGGAAACAAGTTTGTAGCGAACGCGGAAATCGAAATCGACGGCGTTCGTTTTGATCTGGGCAGCGAAAGACAACTTGAGGTGGTTCCGGCAATTGAGATTCTCAGCGTTTCCCCCTCGCCCTGCGTGCGCACCGAGGAGATGTTGGGCCGCTGCGAAGCATTTGAATTGCAAGTCGTTAATCATTTGGCAACTCCCTTTCGGGGAGTTACGCGCGTGGAAATCTCAGGCGCGCCCGGACGTAATATAGTTGCGGAGCTTCCTTTGGTAATGGCGCCGGGCGAGACACGGGCTGAAAAGATCGCTGCCAGGAGTTCTCTTCCCGATCGGAAGACTCTTGCAGAGCTGCGACGCTCCGGCTCGGTGCAAATTTCAATACTCAATAAAGACAAAGCTGCAATTAACGAGGTCACAGTTCCGGTTGTATATAGCGACGCACACGTTGCGTCCGGTTTGCAGGTTGGATACGTGCCCAGCTTTGATCAAACTATCGAACGGTCACTCGCGGCACTTGGGGTGGCAGCGAAAGCACTAGCCGTTGACGACATCAAGACTGCTGACCTCACAACCTACAGCACTATCATCATCGACAATCGTGGCTACGAAGCGCACGCGGAATTGATTGTTGCAAATTCGCGGCTGCTCGATTTTGTTAACGCCGGCGGAACACTGATCGTTTTTTATCATAAGTCGAATGAGTGGAACCCAGATCCAAAACGAAATCGCCCGCAGTTGGCGCCGTTTCCAATTCTCCTCGGCGACGAGCGGGTGACGGACGAAACCGCGCCGGTTAAGTTTCTGCAACCGGGTCACCCGCTGCTGAACTTTCCCAACAAGATCACGCTGAGCGACTTTGATAACTGGATTCAGGAGCGTGGGCTTTACTATCCGAAAGAGTGGGATAACCACTTCGCTGCATTGTTTTCCATGAACGACCCGGGCGAGAAACCCCTAACCGGCGGCTTGCTGGTCGCAAAATACGGTAAGGGAAACTACATCTATACGAGCATGGTGTGGTACCGGCAATTGCGCGCCGGTGTGCCGGGCAGCTACCGGATGTTTGCGAATATGATTAGCTACGGTCACAAGTAGGACAGGCATTCCTGCCTGTCCAAGGTGAGAGGAATTGATTTAGGGAGAAGGAAAGATTTTCCATTTGCCATTTTCCATTTCTCATTTTCCATTTCAGAACAAAGCAACGACACCCTTGCGTCTCTGGAGCAGCCGGGAATTTCAGGCTGAATCTAATTGTCAAAAATGAAGGGCTCCCTACAGGAGCCCGAAGTTGCGAAATGCGGCGATGAAAAATGAGAAATGGAAAATGGTAAATGATAAATGGAAAATTTTCTTTTCGCTTGCAGGCGGCCTTTTAGGCTTCTTGCTCTAAGCTCGCTTCGCCTTCCAGCTTTACGCGAGCTCTTTCGAGAAAAGTTTTAATCATCTCGCCGACGCGCTTCTGCATTTCGGAACTGATTGCGCCCTCACCCACCAGCGCCGCGAAACGGTGCAAATCACGCGCATGCGGCCGGCGCAATTCAACATGCTGCGAGACCTTTATCAGGACGTTGTGGCCACGCACTTCAAAATTAGCCGCATAGCGTAGATAGTTTTTCATCTCTGACCCGGCCGGCGACCATTCAAGCCGCTCCGGCCGATCTTCGGTCTTGCGCACCGCAAAGCTTGCCTGCACCGAACCTATTACCGGCACCTCGGCGCGCACGATCCAGCGGGCGATGCCGCCGCTCTCTTTGCGAATACCTTCTATACCCGGCATCAAGTCGGCAAAATTTTTGAAGTCGCCGAAAAATTCGCGCGCCCGTTCGAGCGTGGTTTTTAATTCCAATTGACCTGTGTATGAAGCTTTGATACGAAACATTTCCCGGTCCTTATTCGTGTTCT
>DASQPM010000155.1:0-13827 GCA_035643935.1 Pyrinomonadaceae bacterium
CGAGTTCTCGCTCAAAGTTCGCGGTGGTGGCGAGGCCCGGGTCGGGATCAGCATTGGCACCGCGACGTTTGGCCTTGAAGGAGAAACGCTGGACCAGTTGCTGGTTGCGGCTGACCAAGCCATGTACCGGGCCAAGTCAAGTCATAAGCTCGAAAAAGTCTCGCGCGAGACGGCACTCCCAGAAAGCATTGTCGAAGTTGAGAGCGATAACCTCGCATCTGTCTCTGTAAATTGATCCTTACGACACGGTTGAGTTTGAGGGCGGGTTTGCTCCCGCCCTTTTTCATTGGGTTTTTTATATTTCGCGGCGCGCAAATGACTTTGCGCCCTGGGCGCACACAACCCTGGACAGGCAGGAATGCCTGCCCTACTTAAGCGCGCCATTTCAACAATCTTGACATTACTGTCCTGCTTCGCTTTCAATCGCTGAAGGAGTTTGGCGCGGGTGTTTCAGGCGACTGAACGATTCACCCCGGCTAATGCTATTAGCCATGCTCCGCTTGGATTGAAGCATGCCGGCTGCTATTAACCCCGAAAAAAATCCGACTGTCCTTGTAGTTGATGACGATCCTGAATCGCGCGAGCACTTGCGGGCCGCCTTCGCCGAAGCAGGCTATCGTTCGCTAAGCGCGGATGCTTCTGCATCAGCGCTGCGATTACTGCGCGACGATTTGTGCGATCTCGCCGTGCTCAATTTTGATCTTGAAAACAACGGCGGTGCGGCTTTGTGCAAACTTCTGCGCTCGCAGCCGGGCACCAGCAGAATGCCTATCATTGCGTTGACGGCGGATGAGAATGAGGGCCAGCGCATCGAGGCACTGGCGGCGGGCGCGGATGAGTCGTTGCCCCGCTCGGCCGCTACGGCGGAGGTTGTTTCACGCGCGAATGCGCATCTGCGCGCGGCACAACGCGAGTGGGCGCTAATTGGCAGCAATCGTGAGTTGAGTTTTCTCGCGGACCTGGGGCGCGGTTTGCTGAAGGCGCTCGAACCGGAACAACTGGTGCGACGGGTTGCCGGCGCGACTTACGAAAGCACCGGAGCGGCAATGTGTGCGGCGTTTGTAAAACTCAGCGACACTCGCGAGGCTGGCTGTATTTTTGATCGCGAAGGCAGCGCCGAAGACGCTTCACTGCTGGAGCTCGATCGTCTGCGAAGCTGGCTCGAGCCGGCGGCCGTTTCGACGTTGATATCCGACAAGAGTGCGTTCTTCATTCGCGACGAAAAGCATGAAGTGGAATATGCGGCGCCAATGAAATTCGGCGGCCGCGCCAAGGGCGCGCTTATCGTAGCTTTTGACAAGCGCGAAGCTTGCGATGAAACAGAGCGACGCCTGATCGATGCCGCGGCACAGCAAGCGGCACTGGCCGCGCATATTTCAACTCTTTACCAAACGGCACGGGATGCTTCGACAAGTTTGGCCGCTGAGGTCGAGCGACGCACGGCTGAAGTTGAAGCCCAGCGCCGCTTCATCGAAGCCATCATCGACAGCCTGCCGTTGTCGCTCTACGCAATCAATCGCGATTACCGAGTGGTTGCCTGGAACCGCAATCGCGAGTTAGGCGAACTCGGCATCCCGCGGGGTTCTGCTTTAGGGAAAAATATTTTTAGTGTCTTGACGCGGCAACGGCGCGACCTGCTACAGGCCGAGTTCGCTCGGGTTTTTGAGACAGGCCAAATCGAACGTATTGAACATGAAACCTCCACGGCAAGTGGCGAGGTCAAGCATTGGTTGATCAGTAAGATACCGATGTGGATCGATCCAAATGGACCGGTCTCGCATGTCATTACAGTTGGCGAGGACATCACGGCCCGTGTTGAAGCAAACCGGGCGGTGGCGCGCGCCGAAAAGATCGCCGCCATCGGAAGGCTGGCAGCGGGCGTGGTCCATGAGATCAACAATCCACTTGCAACCATCGCCGCTTGCGCCGAAGCGTTGGAATCGCGAGTGAATGAGGGCGAATTCAAAGACTCAGCGGCGGTTGATGATCTGCGCGAATATTTGGGATTGATTCGCAGCGAAGCTTTTCGCTGCAAGACGATTACCAACGGCTTGCTCGATTTCAGCCGGACGCGTCCAGCCGCGCATGCGCCTGTTAGTCTTGGCGATATCATTTCCTCAGCCATACGCCTGCTGGCCCACCAGCAGCGCGCGAACAACATCAATTTTCAGATCGAAACGGCGAGTGATCTGCCGCTGGTTTCCGGAGACGAGGGACAACTGCAGCAGGCAATAATCGCGTTGGGCACGAATGCGATTGATGCCATGCCGGCCGGTGGTCAGTTGAGAATTATTAGCGCAAAGAATGGCGAGAATGTCTGTGTCGAAGTGAGCGATAACGGTGCCGGCATTGCCCCCGAAAACGTTGCCAAGATCTTCGAGCCATTTTTTACTACCAAGGAAGTGGGCAAAGGCACCGGTCTTGGACTGGCAGTTTGTTATGGTATCTTAACCGAGCACGGCGGCACGCTTGACGTGCAGTCCACTGTTGGTGTTGGCACTACTTTCACGATTTCACTCCCGGCAATAATCCCCGACGGAGAGCAGGATTGAACGAGCAAAAAGCAGCGCGCATTCTGATTGCCGAAGACGAAGCGAATCTTCGTCTCGTTTTGCAAAAAGAGTTGGAGCGGCTTGGTTATCGCGTGCAGGTCGCGCCGGACGGCGAAGCTGCGCTGCGCAAACTGGAAGAAAGCAACGTTGATGTTTTGCTTTGCGACATTAACATGCCACGCATCGACGGCATGGAAGTGTTACGGCGTGTACATGAACGGCCCAATCCACCTGAAGTGATCATGCTTACCGGTCAGGCCACGGTCGAAACCGCAGTCGAGGCCATGAAGCTGGGCGCTTACGACTATCTAACCAAGCCTTACCACATTACAGAACTTGACGTGCGCGTGAAGCAGGCGGCTGAGAAACGTCGTTTGCGCGTAGACAATCTCCGTCTACGCGAACAATTGGCGCGGCAATCGGGCTTGCCGGACATCGTGTCCGTTTCAGAAGCAATGAAAGAAGCAGTGCGGCTGGTCGACCGCGTCGCGCCTTCCGACGCGTCAGTTTTGATCACAGGCGAGTCGGGTACTGGAAAAGAATTGATTGCGCAGGCTATCCATCGCCTGTCGAATCGCGCCGACGGATCGTTCATCGACATCAACTGCGCCGCGTTTCAGGAATCGTTGTTGGAGTCGGAACTGTTTGGTTATGAAGCCGGCGCTTTCTCGGGCGCAAAAGGTCGCAAGCTGGGATTAATTGAACTTGCAGACGGCGGCACGCTGTTTCTCGACGAAATAACAGAGCTGCCGGCGCAACTTCAAGCCAAGTTACTGCGTGCGATTGAGACGCGAACGTTTTTCCGTGTCGGCGGCGTGCGCAAGGTTGAGGTTAACGTGCGCATAGTGGCTGCCACCAATCGCAATCTCGATTCTGTGGTTGCTGATGGATCATTTCGTTCAGACCTGCTTTATCGCGTCAACGGTTTTCAAATCGATCTGACGCCGCTTCGGGAGCGGTCCGAAGACATTGAGCCGCTGACCCGCTATCTCTTAAATGAGGTTGGCGGCACGACCAAACCGGAGCTTGATCCGCAGGCACTTGAGGCATTGCAGACTTACAGTTGGCCGGGGAACGTGCGGCAGTTGAAGAATTGTCTCGAGCGCGCCGTAATTCTTTCCAACAACGGGCGCATCACGGTTAACGAATTACCGCCGGAAGTAGCGCGGCCGGCAGCTTTCATCACGGCTACACAAACGCCGACGTTGCCAGGCGCGGTGCCGGATTACTCGCCTGCGGCAAACGCCTCGCCTGCCTCTCTGCGCGACGTTGAACGCCAACAGATTCTGGCTGCGCTGGAGCAAACCGGCTGGCACCGCGGCAAGACTGCCGAGATCCTCGGCATCTCATCTTCAACGCTCTATCGCCGCCTGCGCGACTACAACCTCGAGCGGCGCACTCGTTAGCGGACACCTCAAAAGCTAGCCTTGTTTTAGCTTCTTGCGATCGATTTTGCCGCGATCGTTTTTGGGAAGGGATTCTACGAATTCGATCCACCGCGGGTATTTGTAAACCGCGAGGTGGGATTTGACGAAGGCTTTAAGTTGCTCGGCAAGCTCGTTTAGTGATTCCTCATGCGTACCGACCCGGTCGCTACCGCTCCCGGTTCTGACTTTGTGTTGCGATCGGTCTAGGAACTCATCGCGCAGCACGACGAAGGCTTTTGGTTTGATTAGGCCATCCCCGGCTTCCGCGCCGATGACGGCGCACTCGAGCACTGCTTCGTGTTGCAGCAGACAGTTTTCAATTTCGGCGGGCGCGACAAAGATGCCGGAGACTTTTAGCATGTCGTCAGTGCGACCGTGGTACCAATAATAACCTTGCGCGTCGACGTGAAACTGATCTCCGGTGGTGCACCAGTCGCCCGCAAAAGTTTCTTTTGATTTCTCATGCGCGTTCCAGTAGCAAAGCGCCGCAGAATCGCCCTTGATCTTCAGCGTACCCAACTCACCGGGCGCTACTTCCTTGTCCTCTGCGTCAACGATTTTCGCTTCGTAACCTTCAACAATCTTACCGAGACTGCCGGGTCTTACATCGCCGGGCCTGTTTGTAATGTAGATATGAAACATCTCGGCTGAGCCGATGCCGTCGTAAATCTCCACACCGAAGGTTTGTTGCCAACGCTGGTAAAGCTCCGGCGGCAGGGCCTCACCTGCTGAATAACAGAAGCGCAAACTTGAAAGGTCGCGTCGTCCTGCTTCCTCCGCATTGAGCATTGAATTGATCATCGTGGGCACGGTCGTCAGGATTGTCGGTCGATGTCGCGCGATGACTTCGAAGAGTTTTTCCGGCGTGGAGCGTTCGGAAAACAAAGCAGTCGCGCCGCCAACGGCAAAAGGGAAGAGCAGGTTGGTGCCGGTCGCGTAACCAAAAAACAGTTTAGGAACGGACGCCGTCAAATCGTTTTCGTTGACGCCAATGGTTTGTTTGGCAAAGACTTCGGTATTGAAAGGCAGATCGTGTTGCAGGTGCACCGCGCCTTTCGGGTGACCTGTCGAGCCGGAAGTAAATAACCAGATAGCGATATCGTCGCGATGGGTGTCGGCAGGCGTGCACTCGTCCGACTCGCTTAGCACGGCGCCGTCGAAAGACGACCAAAGCAAAGAGTCATTGGTGAAGTCGAGGTCTTCGTCGTGCTCGTGTCCACCAACAACTAAAACAGCGCGCAGATATTTCGCGTCAGCAGTCGCTTCGTTAAAAGTTTTCAGCAGCGATTCGTGAACGACGGCTGCGCGGGCACGCGTGTAGTCGAGATAGTATTTGTAATCTTCAACCGGCAGCAGCGGATTGACCATCGTGATCACCGCGCCGATACGCGCCGCGCCAAACCACGTCCAGACAAACTCCGGACAATCAGGCAAAACAAGCAAAACCCGATCTTCCATCTCAACGCCCAGCTCGCGTAAAGCATTGCCGGCGCGGTTCGACATACGCGCGGTGTCGCCATAACTGAAGGTCTGATCCTCGTAATAAAGACAGACTTTGTTTTCGCGGCCCTCCTCCAGATTGCGATAGAGGAAGTAGTCGGCCATGTTGAAGCGTTCGGGGAATTGCGGCAGCATAGCAGCTTAAGAAGAAGCAGTTAGCGGTCGATCAGTGGTTTATCCGTTCTGAAGAGAGGCTGTAATAAAACGACTGAGACGCGCCTCATCGTCATCAGTCATGGAAGTAAAGCGCACTGCAAAGCCGATCTCAAAAGCTGCGTCGACGACCTCGGCCCACAAAACGAGAGGCTCACCTTCCGGAACTTCGATTTCCAGGCGCACCAGTTCCTTCGGCTCAACATCACCTCCTGTCAGCACAAAGCATCCGGTCTTGCTCAAATCCGTGATGGTCGCTTCCTGCTGCGACATCACACCTTCCCAGCGTGCCTGGAGATTAACTTTTACCCGTGGAGAGCGTCGTCGTTCGTTTGTCATGGGCGACCTTTGATGCGGCATAGACTTCAATCTGTGTCGTTTGCGCCGAAACAGGCACAGACTAAAGTCCATGCCACTTTTTATTCCTTGGCAAAGGGGCATCCGCCTTCGCCGTGTCTAGTGTCGAGATAGGTGCGCGCTTCCCACAACTCAGGAAAGAATTTTTTGTCCAGCGTCGTGCGCAAATAACCAACACCTTCGGAACCACCGGTGCCGCGTTTCGTGCCTACCATGCGCTCGACCATCTTGATGTGATGCGAACGCCAGAGCGAGAAATATTCATCGTGCTCCAGCAAAGCCTCAGCTAAATGAAACTCTTCCGGGCGTTGCTCGAAGTGAGTGAGAATTTCCAGGATAGCCTGCGTGCGTTTGCCATAGCGACGTTTGCGTTCGGCTTCATCGGAAGCATTCTCATTTGCCGGTGCGTCAAAACCGCGTCGGCGCAAAGCTGCATAAAAAGCTTCACCCAAACCCGGCTCTGCGAAACGTTTCTGCAAACGTTCATACGCGAATTCGTCATTGCGGAATTCATTCAAGATATTTTCCTGTTTTAGCCCCGACGCGAATTCAATTTCGCGAAACTGCATTGACTGAAAACCGCTGGCGGGGTTGAGCTGATCGCGGAAGCCCAGAAAACTTATGGGCGTCATCGTTTCCAGAATGTGAATTTGATTGATCAGCAGTTTTTCAATTTCCACCACGCGACGCAGTGAGCGCGCTGCGGCAGTCAAGCGATTCTCATTTGTCTGACTGATTACCGCATCGATCTCATGAAGAATTTGTTTGAACCAAAGCTCATAGGCCTGGTGAACGGTAATGAAAAGCAATTCGTCGTGATGCGCCGGATCCGACAAACAATTCTGCAAGCCAATCAAATCCGGCACGCGCAGGTATTTGTTGTAGGAGAGCGGGGCGTTGCTGCCGTATTCGTTTGCCATAATCGGTTATGCGGGAAAGCCAGGTGTTTCGCGCACTCTGCGCGCCTGTCCCAGATGTCGCTGGCCATGAACAACCGTGACGACGAACGCATCGGCAAGGCTGTAACGCATCAGCGGTGTTACCGGCGAACGCAACCTCACTTTGTTATAGTCGAGACCTTCAGCCTGCCTGACGAAACTCGCAAAATCTTTCTGCTGGTTAAGAAACTTGCCAAGTGGATCGGTAATGGCCGAGGTGGATGGGCGAAAAACTTTCGGCGCCGTAAGTTTTCTGGGCGCTTCGGGCACAACTTGCTTGATTAGCCAGCCGCCAACAAAACTTGGTTTGTAAACGACTGGTGTAGTTGTCGGCCACTTTTTCCGGCCGCGCGCAATCGCGTCGTTGAAATAGTCTTTGAATTGTCCGCTCGCCACTGTCAGATGATCGAGACATTGCGCGATGCTCCATCGCTCTGGTGAAGCCTTCCAATTAAGTTGTGCCTCGCTCAAACCCGCGGTCACTTGACGGGCTGCATCATTGTTTTTTTCAGTCTCTGCCGCCACAGTTTCTAGAAAATTGGGCGATCGAAGGAAGATGTTCATGCGTATTCTCGGAAATTAAAACGCAGCGCCGACTTTTTCTGCAGACTCGAAGTTGCTGGTATCGCGGATCTTCTTCATCTCATTGATTACCAGTTCCAATTCTTCGTCTTTAGTGTAGAAGTGCGGCGAGATGCGCACGCCCGCGCCCGGCCGGTAGTCAACAATGAACTCGCGTCGAATCAATTCCTTTGTCAGCGCCGCAGCCTGTTCGTGGCCTACGGTGACGGTGCCACCGCGATCAGCAGAATTCTTTGGACTGGTCACGTTGAATCCGGCTTCCTGCGCCAGCTCAATCAGTTGAGTGGTTTGGCGCACGCTCTTTTCGCGAATTTTCACCACGCCGATTTCGTTGATTATTTTATAGCCAGACTGTGCAGCGTAGAGCGCCGGGATCGCCGGCGAGCCGTGCAGAAAGCGTCTGATGTTTGGCGCGTAGTGCAACTCGGTTTCAAAAGCGAAAGGATGTTCATGGGCCATCCAACCCGTAGTTTTGGGCTCGAGCTTGTTTTGCAGGTCAGGCCGCACATAAAGATAACCGGCCCCGGGCCCGCCGCAGAGCCACTTCACTGAACCACCCGTTGCAAAGTCGACGCCGAGCTCTTTCACACTGAATGGAACTGTGCCTGCCGATTGGTAAGCATCGAGCACGACCATTGCGCCGACCTCATGCGCACGTTCCGTAATTGCTTTCGCGTTTTGCAGAAAGCCGCTTTTAAACAACACGTGCGAGAAGGGAACCAGCAATGTCTCTTCATCGATCGCTTCGAGAAAGCGTTCGAGTGAAACCGTGATACCGTCATCAGAGGGAACCGTTTCAATTCTTAACTTGCCATCGCGTGCGTGCGCTTCATAGACATACATCACAGAAGGAAAGTTCAACTCCGAATAAACGATCTTGTTTCTTTTGGGAGCCGGCTCGAAGCAGGAAAGAATTAACGATTGGCAGATAGAGACGTTCTGATGCATCACGATGGCGCCGGGCTCGGCGCCGATTATGCACGCGACCTCGTTGCCGACAGTGACGGGCATGTCCCACCAACCTTCGGCCCAGGCGCGCACGCCGCGCGTGGCCCACATATCGGCATACTCGTGCAAACGATCGTAGGTGGCTTTCGGCATCGCGCCCAGACTGTGCGAGATCAGATAGACAGTCTTGTCGAGAATGGGAAATTCACCGCGCCACTCTAATAATTCATCCGTCAAGATATTCTCCGCTTAGCTCTTGAAGATGAGTTTAATTTAACATAACAGACAGCAAAAACCCCTTGCGTTATTTGGACTGCGGCGGCTTGACGCCGCTTTTGGTTAGCCATGGGATATCGCAAAAGAAGGCTCTCGAGTTCCTCGCACCGTTAAAGCGGCGTCAAGCCGCCGCACTCCAAAAAGGAACGTGCCGTTTTGCGCAAAGTTGAACAACCGGACTGCCGTGTTAAAGTGAACTTGAAAACATGTGGAAATTTAGGAATCCAATTCGTCATCACATTCCGGATACGCGCTGGCCAAGTGGGAATGAAGCCGAGCGTTCACTCCTGTTTCAGCCGATCAAAGTCGGCCAACTAAATTTGGAGAGCCGGACCTGGGTGCCAGCGATGGTGCCATGGCGCGCGACGGATGATGGCTTTGTTACCGAGGAAAACCTCGACTGGTATCGACGGTTCGCGGCAGGGCGACCAGGCGCGCTGGTGGTCGAGGCTACCGGAGTGCGCGACATTCCCAGTGGGCCATTGCTGCGTATTGGCCACGACCGCTTTTTGCCGGGACTTAAAAAACTGGTCGACACTGTCCGCGAAGCGAGCGAAGGTCACACCAAATTAATCATTCAGATTATTGATTTTCTGGCGGTCAAGCGACGGCCGGAAAAGGAAAAATATTTTGAGCGCTTTCTGGAACTCAAGGATCGCCATCGTGACGCAATCGCGAATTTGACGTGCGATTCTGCCTGGACAACTGCTCCGGAAAAGACAGTGCGTGAATTTCTCCGGGAGGCGCCCGACGAAATTGTTGAGCGCGTACTTGATGCTCGCGAGTTGGAATCACTGCGGTTTGGTTATCGCGAAAGTGTTACCGACATGGATTTGCCGCATGTACACGAACTGCCGCAAGTGCTGCCGGAGATTTTTGCCGCAGCCGCTCGTCGCGCGCGCGTAGCAGGTTTTGATGGAGTTGAATTGCATTACGCACATGCCTACACGATGGCGGGTTTTTTGAGCGCGCTTAACAATCGCGGCGATGGTTATGGCGGGCCACGCGAAAACCGTGTGCGTCTGCCATTGGAAGTTTATCGCGCAGTGCGGCAGCAGGTTGGGGATGATTATGTAGTCGGCGTGCGCTTTCTTGGTGACGAAGTGATTGCCGGCGGCAATCGCATCGACGATGCCAGCTATTTCGGCGTTGAGTTTGCGCGAGCGGGCTTAGATTTTCTGTCCATCTCAAAAGGTGGCAAATTTGAAGACGCGCAACAGCCGAAAGTTGGCCAGGCGGTTTACCCTTACACGGGCCAGAGCGGCTACGAGTGTATGCCAACGGTGCTTTCGGATGAGACTGGGCCGTTTGGACGCAGCGTGCCGCTGGTCGCTGCTATCAAGCACGCGGTAAACGAAGCGGATTTCAATACACCGGTGGTCGCAACCGGCGGCATTAGCACTTTCGAACAGGCAGAATTGATTTTGCAAAAGGGGCAGGCCGACATTATCGGGTTTGCGCGCCAGGCTCTGGCTGATCCCGATTGGTTTGTAAAGGTGAAACTCGGACGCGGCGCGGAAGTTAGACGGTGCACTTATACAAACTACTGCGAAGCGTTGGACCAGGCGCACCGGCCGGTGACCTGCAAGCTTTGGGATCGATTTGATCTCGACGAGCCGGAGATTGCAACAGTTGATGAAGGACGGCGGCGTTTACTGGCTCCCGTATGGAAAGCGTAAGTTGATACTGGGACCGCATATACTGGGACCGCGGGCGTCCCGCCCGCATGGCAGAGTGCCAAGCCCCTCCGCAAGGAATAGGGTGTGATGGCGATTTTTCGGCATCAATGAGATCGGGTACCGTTTGCGGGCGGGACGCCCGCGGTCCCAGTAAACGAGTTGCGTTCTGCTTCATACCTGGCCATGAACTGCGGATCGCGGCGCTTCAGATCCTCGTCACGCACTCTTCCGCTTCTTGTCATTAGCGAATAAGCCAACTCAATCGGACTGAGGTTCATGTAGTCTTGCGCATTCTCAAACCAGCGCATGCTGTCATGCGCTGCGGCTTGATATGTCTCGATCACCGGCTTGCGTGTCGACTCAAATTCCTCAAGCGCATCCTGAACACTTTGTTTCTTTCGAAAGCAATCAAAAAGCGCAATCGCATCTTCGAGCGCCAACTTTGTGCCTGAGCCAATTGAGAAGTGTGCCGTGTGCAGCGCATCGCCCAGCAACACTACATTTTCAAAAAACCAGTTCGCGTTTTTCACCAGCAGGAAATTGATCCACTTGGAATTGTTGGAAAGCAACGGCTGTTCCGCCAAATCGCTTTCAAATACTCTTTCAAGATATTGACGTGTCTGGTCGTCACTCATTGACGCAAAGCCGGCGGTTTCCCAGCTCTGCGGATCGCATTCGATGATGAAGGTGCTGGTAGTTTTGTTGAACTTGTATGAATGGGCCGCGAAGACGCCCGATTCGTTTTCGCGAAAAGTAAGCGTCAGGCCATGAAAGAGTTTGTTTGTTCCATACCAGATGTAACGATTTGGCCGAACATCGAGCGCCGGACGAAACTCCTGGGCATATTGCTTGCGCGCGGTGCTGTTGACCCCATCTGCTGCGACCAGCAAATCGCAACTCGCGCGTAACGAATCAATGTCGGCGACTTCGGTCCGGAAAAGGAGCTCGATACCCAGTTGTTCGCAGCGCCGTTGCAGAATCTTGAGAAGCTGAAGCCGCTCAATTCCCGAAAAACTGTTGCCATGAATTGAAATCTTATCCTTGCGATGGACTACATCGACATTGTCCCAGGCGGCGAAATTCCTGGTGACTTCCGCATGTGAGTCCTCATCAGCGTTGCGAAGATTTGTTAATGTCTTTCCTGAAAACACAACGCCCCAGCCAAACGTATCGTCAGGTCCATTGCGTTCATACACGGTGATGTCATGCGCGGGGTCGGACTTCTTCATCAGGATTGCGAAATACATTCCCGCCGGCCCGCCGCCGATAATGTTTATTTTCACGCAGTTTCGCTTATTGCTTTTTCAAGCAGATCAGTGATGCCGAGGTTTGCGGCCCACTCACGCAAGTACTCAAGGTCAAGTTTTTTCGAAGACGCACCTAGAATTCCGACAACATCTCGCCACTGGGCATTTGAGACTCTATCGCCAGAGTTAAACCAACGTAGCTTTGCCAATATGGTATCTTCCGCGGTTGCGACGTAGATCATCTGCTCGAGGTCCGGCGATAGCTGCTTCAATTCACGCCGCTCAATTTGCTTCTTCGAGAACTCATCTGACTTTGGGATAAATATATCGACCTTGAAAACCGAGTCGAAGTGAATTGCGTTGAACGACTGCTTCCGACGAATCGCTTCGCGCACCGCCTTCTCGTCAACATAGAAGTGCTTTTGCAGTACAGTTAGAAGGGGAATAACTTGCTCAGACCTAACGTCTGCGACGATGTCGATATCGGCGGTGGAACGGTACATGCCGTGCATAGAGCTCGCGAGCGAACCGACTAGAACATACGTAATCCGCTGTTGATCCAGCACACTCGCAATGAGTGACAATACGGCAAAAGGGTTATCCATCGGTTCTGAATCAGTAGCCTTCTTGCTTCGGGTCGAAACCGTAAGCACGAATCACGTCTTCGCGAGAAAGCACGCGAGCAATGAAGCGGCGGCGGATCTCGTCATCGCTGGCATCGGAAAAGCGAGAGCAGATGTCGGCCATGACTAGTTGGCGAGTGGCTTGTGTCAGCTCAAGAGCCAGCGTAAGGCGCTTCCAGTCGGGGAGCCGGCGCATTAATGCAAAGTGGATTTCCTGAGCTTCGGGTGATGTGTCCGATGACAACGCCTTCATGTTGATAGACAGTATCAGGGACAGACAGGAATGTCTGTCCTACTCTTTCAAAAGCTGGCTCGCAATGATCAGTCTCTGAATCTCGGATGTACCTTCATAAATCCGCAGCGCGCGAATGTCACGATAGAGACGTTCCACCACGCTGCCGCGCACCAGGCCTGTGCCGCCGTGAATTTGCACTGCCTGATCGATAATCCGGGAAGCTGCCTCGGTAGCGAAGAGTTTTGCTTCACTGGCCTCGCGAGTTACGCGAGCGGCTCCGGTATCCTTTAAATAGCCGGCGCGGTAAACCAACAGCCTGGCGGCATCGAGCTCCGTGATCATGTCTGCAAGTTTTTCCTGAATCAATTGATGTTCCGCCAGCAGCCGGCCGAATTGTTTGCGAGTGCCCGCGTAACGGACTGCCTCGTCTAGCGCGCGATGCGCCATGCCGCAGGCAGCAGCACCCACGCTCGCGCGGAAAGTATCCATGGTGCGCATCGCTAACAGGAAGCCATCACCTTCCGCGCCCACGAGGTTTTCCGCCGGCACGCGACAATCCTTCAACTCAATTTCTCCGATCGGATGCGCCGAAAGCATCGAGGTGCGTTCGATTACATTGAAGCCTGCTAGTTTTGCGCCGACGACGAAAGCAGACAACGAAGCCCGGCCATTCGCATCGGTACCGGTGCGCGCAAAAACGGTGTAGAAGTCGGCGACGCCGGCGTTGGAAATGAATCGTTTGCTGCCATTGATGACATAACTGTCACCATCGCGTTGCGCGGACGTCTTGATCGAAGCAACATCGGACCCGGCATCCGGTTCGGTTAGTGCAAACGCGGCGATCGATTTTCCTTCGGTCGCGCGCGAAAGCCAGAAATCGCGCACGTGTTCGGGTGCCGCCTGGCTGATGGCATAGGTGCCGAGTCCCTGCATCACGAATGCGACGTCAGCGAGTGGGGAAGAGTAGGCGAGCGCTTCACGAATCAAACAGAGTGCGCGCACGCCGAGGTTGACGCCCGGCTCGGCGACTGCATAACGCAAGACGCCCGCTTCGGCCAACATGTTTACGTACTCGCGTAGGCGCGCTTCGACGTCACGCTCTTCAATCGCGGTCGGCTCGATCTCGAGCCGGACAAACGTTTCCATGTCTCCCGCAAGCGTGAGGTGTTCAGGAGTTAGAAAGGGAAGTTGAGCGATGAATTTGTCCATAGAGTTTTGGAGTGCGCCGGCAGAGCGAAGCGACGACGGCGCTTATTTTCCCCTCCCTTTGGAAGGGGATGAAGGGGAGGGTTTTAGCTGGAACTTAAGAC
>DASQPM010000156.1:0-12858 GCA_035643935.1 Pyrinomonadaceae bacterium
TCTTCAGGGTATCGTCTTTGTTCCACTTTTCGCCGAGCTTTTGTCCGATGTACGCCAGGCCAAGACACCATGGGAATGATCCTGCAAAGGTGTAGATCACGAATCGCTTGAGATTCATGCGAGCGACGCCGGCGGGAAACGCAATGAAAGTTCTTATGGCGGGAAGCATGCGACTGACAAACACAATGATCTCGCCGCGTTTTTCAAACCAACGGTCGGCAAGGTCGAGATCGTGACGCGAGACCAGAACGTAGCGTCCATATTTCTCGATCAAAGGCCGGCCACCCTTCATCCCCACCCAATAAGCGACGAGCGAACCCAACACACAGCCAACAGCGCCGGCAAAAGCAACGACCCAAAGATTCATCTGGCCTGTAGAAACGAGGTAGCCAGAAAACGGCATGATGATTTCTGAAGGCAGCGGAATGCACGCTGACTCGATGGCCATCAGCAAAACAATCCCTGAATAACCAAGTGTTGAGATGATGGCGACTATGATGCCGGAGAGAATTTCAAGTAGGCGTGCGATCATTGGTTCAGAGGTCAGCGGTCAGAAGTCGGATGTCAGATGTCAGTAGTCAGAAGATTAGACGCGTAATGAGCACTGTTTGCTGTTTGCTTAACTGTTCCAGCCATGCTGCCCGATTAGTGGAACAAAGGCGCAGCCGCCGTGATCCTCTTCCGTCGATCCAGTCGCGGTTTTGATGACGCGAACCAGTCGTTGCGATTCACGCGTATTCCCAATGGGCACTACCAAACGGCCACCGATCTTGAGTTGAGCAACCAATGGCTGAGGAACATTGGGACCGCCGGCGGCAACCAGTATTCCGTCATAAGGCGCATGTGCCGCCCAGCCTAACGTGCCGTCAAAACACTTCACCGTCGCGTTGTAAATGCCCAATTGCCTGATGCGAGCCTGGGCCTCGCGCGCCAGATCTGCGATGCGCTCGATCGAGTAAACCTGACCGGCAATTTCTGCAAGCACCGCTGTCTGATAACCCGATCCTGCTCCGATTTCGAGCACGCGACTCCCCTGCTCTAATTCGAGCAGTTCCGTCATGCGCGCAACGATGTACGGTTGCGAAATTGTTTGGCTGCCGCTGATCGGCAGCGCGTGATCGCCGTAAGCGCGCGATTGCAGAGCTTCAGGCACAAACGCGTGCCGCGGAACAGTTCGCATGGCTTCCAACACTTTCAAATCCCTGATGTGGTAATGGTCGCGAAGTCTTTCAACCATGCGCTCGCGAGGTATGGCGTAGTCCTGACTTCTATTTGAAGGCTGTTGGCCGGTTGTTTGCACGAAGCTTTCCGAAATGCACTGCCTTGCAGAATGCGCCTCAGCTCTTATGAAGCAGTTCGGCGTCATTCAAATAGTTCCACGTTTCGATCGCGGTAAGGGCGTTATGATCGGTCATGTCGCTCTTCAAAGGTGTAACCGAGATGTAACCTTGTTCGATAGCATTGTAGTCCGTGCCATCAGCGGCGTTAGTGTTGAAGTACTCCTCACCGATCCAGAAATAGGGTTTGCCGCGCGGATCGATGTGCTCGCTAATTACTGGTCGCGCATTCTTGATTCCCTGGCGGGTAACTTTAACGCCCTTTATATCGCGAGCCGGGAAATTGATGTTTAGTAAAGTACCTTCCGGCAGCCCTTCCGTCAGAACTTTCTGTACTGCGGTAACCGCAAACTGCGCTGGCCCCCGAAAATCAAAATTCTCGCGCGCGACCAGGCTGAATGCGAGGCCTGGGACGCCGAGAATCGTGGCCTCAAGCGCTCCTGCAACTGTGCCCGAATAAGTAGCGTCGTCGCCCAGATTGCCGCCGTGATTTATTCCGGACGCACAGATGTCCGGCATCTCGTCCGCAGAAAGTATTTTGTTTAGTGCGAGGGTAACGCAGTCAGTCGGCGTGCCGTCAACGGTCCAATGCCTTGAATCAATCTGTCGAATTCGCAACGGTCGCGCGAGCGTGAGACTGTGCGACGCCCCGCTCATCTCCGATGCAGGCGCGACGACGAAAACATCGCCAATTTGTCTGAGTGCCTCTTCAAGCTTAATGAGGCCGTTAGACTGAATGCCGTCGTCGTTCGTGAGTAGAATTCTTGTCATAGCAAACCCACCCTGGCGCGCTTATCTTCATCCTGCTTTACGATCGCCACCGCTTTCGGCCGCGTGCTCTACATTGATGAGTTTTTCGCTAAGGCGCGGGGGTGTCGGCTGGGCAACTAGTCGCGAGGGGTTGTGCGCATGCGACCTTTCTTCTTATTCCGTTTGCGCGCCAATGCTGACTTGAGTTTTGCCTTTTGACCTGGAGGGATGAAGAACGCGTGTTTTTTCGCATCCTTGATGATCTCTTCTGTCATTACTTTGCGTTTGAAGCGGCGCAATGCGCTTTCAATCGATTCGCCCTGATTAACGGTAACTATTGCCATTCACTTCTCATCTTTCTGAAAGAATTTCGTCTGCTGTTTTGCAACCTGGCTATTTAACACGCCTAAAACCGTTGCGGTCAAGTACGTAGGAAGCAACTCGTGAATCGTCAATCGTAAATCGTAAATGGAAGGATGCTTGTCCCCTTTCTCAACTACTATTCACGATTCACGATTTACGATTCACGATTACGTAGCGAACCCCGCGAATATTGCTATTCGCGGGGCCCAGCTTCTACCCGGCAAAGCAGTCCTTTATGCGAGCACTGCTTCAGGCGCTTCCTGCTTCTTGCGGCTTAGACTTTGAATCTGAACCGGTTTATCGGCTTCCTTCACGTCGAGCTGCTTCTTCAGGACCATATCCTGATAAAGCTTGCGCATCATCACTGCTTCCTCATGCGCGGTCTTGGGACCTTCCATCTCCGGCTTGTTGGGCCGGGACAAGTCAATCGGATTCAAGACCATATTGTGGGCTTTGTCGCTGAGTTCGACTTCTTTGCCACGAGCAAAGATCTCGTGACGGCCGTGCTCTTCGTACCACTTGGCGACGGTCGCATTCTGGTGCATGTTCTCGATGATGTTTCTCCAGCCAATGCCCGTGTTGTAGGCACAGAAGGAAATCTCGCCTTCCTGCGTTCCGTAAGGAATGATGCACATCTCAGTGCGACGGAAATCGTAGTTGAAGAGATCCTGGAACCACATACCGGCGATGAAAAGGAAGTTCCAACGATCGGCACGTCGCTTCTCAATATCATCCGTCGAACGATCGCCGCTGACCTTGCCATAGTCTTTGCCGGTCAAGCCAAACGACTTGTCAAACTTTTTGAACAGTTCGTACAGCGTAAACTGCGATGGCGATGTGTACGGGTTGTAGTGCTTCAGAAGCGCGAGGCCCATCATCAAATTCGACATCCACTTGCCGCGCGCGGCGTCAGTTATCTTCTGCATGTCTTTCACCAGCCCCGGAATATTCAGGAACTCCGGTACCGGGCGCATCTCGCGAGTTTCTTTGTCGACCATCACCGCGGTGCCGACACCACAATTCGGGTGGCAACCGCAGGAAACCTGGCCCCATTCGGCTTGCGGTCCATGGACCAGATCCGCGAAGTCAGCAAACGCACCCATCAGCGACAGCGGAAACCAATCACGCGTTGGCTCCGTGATGCCGACCTGATCTTTCACGTCGTGCGCGAGGTGCGAAAGCGTATAGCGCTGTTGCAGGCGCCGGTGTGGCGTAATTTCTTCGTCACGACCGGTAAACGAGACCGGCTGGAACGAAAGAAATGCAATTTTCTTAGGATTGTCGAGAGCGAAACGAACAATCGAACCGACCTGATCGTTGTTGATGCCGTTAACCAAAGTGGTAACGAGCACAATCTCAACACCCGCTTCATGCAGATTGTTGATGGCGCGCATTTTCACATCAAACAGGTTGCCAACCTGGCGGTGACTGTTAGCGTCGTTGCCGATACCGTCAAACTGCAGGTAGACATAACGCAGGCCGGCAGCTGCCGCTTCGCGACAGAACTCTTTGCTTTTGGCAAACTCAATTCCGTTGGTCGCCGCTTGCACGCTGTTGTAACCAACCTTGCGCGCGTATTTTATCGATTCAAGAAAGTGCGGCGAGATGGACGGCTCACCACCGGAAAACTGCACCGACATCTGCCGGCGCGGTTTGATCGAAATCGCGTTGTCGAGGATTTCTTTGATCTCTTCCATGCTCAACTCATGAACAAAGCCCACCTGGTTGGCGTCCATGAAGCACGGATCGCACATCATGTTGCAGCGGTTAGTGAGGTCGACCGTCAAGACCGCGCCGCGACCATACTTGATAGTGCTGGTGCCATGGTTGTGCAGCTTCTCGTCGTTGTGGGCGTCGATGTCGCGCCCGGGAAACATTTTTTCGATGTGCGTCAGAAACTTGACGTCGATGGCCATCATGTCTTCGAAGTGCCCGTGGATCGGGCAATCCTTAACCATCCAAACCTCCCCATCACGTTCGATAATCTGTGCCTTGATTTCGCCGACCTTCTCATTGATAAGAACGCTGACATCCTGCTTGCCGCTGAGAATCGATTCTCTAGCCTCTATTACACAATTAGGACAAAGCGAATCCGTAGTGCGCGGCCAGCCAAGTGTCGGCTTGCTCTTCTGCCAGGATTTCAGCAGCGGTTTATCTGACCACTTAGGGGTAAATGACGGATTTGGTTTGTATTTATTAACTGACTGAATAACGTAATGTAGGCCGCCGGCTGCTAAGGTGAGTCCCTTTTCGGCGCGCTTGATTAGTCGCATCTTTTCTCCTCGGAGCCTTTTGTTATTTGCTTAAAATTGCTTGTTTGCGACGGAAGGGAAAACACACGTAGCCTCGCAAAACTCCAGAAATCGATCGCAATGACCATGCCGCCATCCGCCTCCATACGTCAACTGTTTAAATACTTAGACTTATCGAACAAAACAGTTGAATATCGTCAGCGCCTTAGGCTTTCAATGTGTATCACTGCGACGCGCACTTACCCAACGGGCGCATAGCGTAGCATTTTGGCCGCCGTTCGCCAAGCGTTAGTTGTTAGGATTTTTTTGGGAAAAAACTGCTGGAGCTTTCTAATGCTTGCCGGCGAAGTAACCGATGCGCGCCGTTACCTGATGAGTAGGATTCGAGGTTTCAACACGAACGCGTCTGAACTGCCCGTCCTTTTTTGCGTTCAGCGGCGCGTAGTAAAGCGCGTACTGATGCCTGAGCTCGTCCGCAACCTCGGCATAGGTTTTTTCCAGGTCTCGAAAACTCGCTGGTCTGTACAGCCTGCCGCCTGTTGCCGCTGTCAACTGTTCCAGGTTTTGTTCGCTCGCATCAAGGGCAGCGAGACCCAATCGCAGGTCATCAATGCGAAGTTGATTGAACCGCCGCACAGCATCGGTTGCAGAAAGCAAAAGCGAAAGCTGTTCCTGTTTAGCCGACCTCTCGATTTGCGTGTTGCTGACAACGTAGATTGCGGTTTGAGACTTAAGCGCCGCTCGCAGAGCCGTATCAAAGGTTGAGCCGCGTCCACTATCAATGCCATCGGTCAGCACGATCACTGCGTGACGCGCCGTAGGGCGTGCCAACTGATCGCGAGACGCCAACAGCACTGCATCGTGAAAGCGCGTAAACATGCCGGGCACTATTCGCTTTAACGCCCGGCGCAACTGCACCTGACTTCGCGTCCAATCCTGGAGCAGCGCCACCCGGTCATCAAACTGAATCAAGCTGGTGCGATCGTCTGCATCAAGGTGCGCCGCAAAGCCTTCAGCAGCAATGCGAAAGTCTTCAAGGTTATTTGCCGCTGACGAAGAAGCATCAATCATTAGCACGACATCAACGGGAACCTGGCGCAAACTAAGTTCACTGAGCGACTGTTCGACTCCATTCTCAAATACGCGAAAGTCTTTGCGAGTTAGATCTGTCACAAGCCGGCCCGAAAGATCGCGCACCGTTACCGGCAGCAGTACTTCGGTAGTGCTAACTGAAATGACATCATCAGGATCTATCTCCTGCTCGTCCTGCGGAGGTGTAGGCGTGGCTATGGGCGGATGTTGTGATTGGGCTGGTGCCACGAAGGCGGAACTGGCGAAGACAAACAGCAGCACCAACACGCTTAACCAAACGAATGTTTTCGCCGGCAGCATTGGTGCTAGTTGGATCTGGTTCGATTGGAATTGGTTTGGTTGGATTCCGGGTCGTCACGCATCGCAGTCTTCATGGCGACGATGACAGGTTCCATGACCCGGTGCCGCCGCAGCTCATCGATCTTCGCTTCAGAGAGATCGAAATCAACCGGTGAGCCTTCGATTCGCTTGATGATGGTGCCCTCAGAAAAACCGGCGTCGACTAGCTGGATGATCGATTCGTTGTTTAATGTCGGTGTCTTTTCCAATTTCAGGCCTGCTCCGTTTTCCTCGGACGGCGGCCTTAAGATGCGCACAGTGGCGCTACCCGTTGTTGTACGCGAACCCTGGTTTGAGCCGCTCGTGCCCCTTCCCCGAGTTTCGCCACTTGTTCCGGCGCGATCACCAAAGATATCGCCGCCGCCAGAATCGTCAGTTGATCTTTTGTTAGTTGGATCGGGATCTGTGAAGCTGAAGTCATCGCCCGCAAAAAGCACCTCGCCCTGAGTTAACATTGCCAGAATGATGTTTTCACTTACACCATTGCGTTTGAGTTCAATCAGGCGCTCAGGCTCAAGATCAAAACGATTCGGACGGCTGTGAATGATTGCGATCACTGTTTTATCCTTGAAGCCGGCTCGCACCAACTTGATCACTGCGGAGTTGGTCATGGGAGTCGCGGGCGCCTGGGCCATGACCAAGGACGGCAGCAAAAGGATGAGCGCGATTGCCGCGCTCTTAAAGAATAACTTCATCGATATTTGTTTCATGACAATAGGTATTCTTAATTCCCAGCGTTCCCAGAGGAAGTGATCGTAGCAACGGGAGCGAGGGCAACAGCCTTAGTACGCCGGTAGCGATAGCTGATCCTCTTCACATAATCGCGAGTCTCCCGATACGGCGGCACCCGTCCGCCAAACTTCATGACCGCGCCTTCGCCCGCGTTGTAGCTCGCCAATACCAGGTCAATGCGGCCGTGAAACTGTTCCAGCAATTGTCGCAAGTAGCGGGTACCCCCAGCGATATTTTGCGCCGGATCCGATGGTCGCTTTACGCCGAGACGGGCGCTGGTTCCGGGCATTAGCTGCATCAAGCCGCGCGCGCCCTTTGGTGATAGAGCATGAGTATTGAAATGTGACTCCTGGTCCATCACGCAGAAAATCAAATACGGATCGACGCCGTACTTAGTACCGCTTTGCCTGATCAAACTATCAATCCGCGGTTTGCCGGTGGTCCAGCCACGCTCTTTTCTATTAGAGGAGTTAGATTCCGCGAGAGTTTCCGCCTCTCGCTCAATGTGGTCGACCCGGGCGCGCTCGATAAATATCGAGAGTGGGCCGCGCTGATACCAAAGACCCGCCGTGGATTCGGTTACGTTGTCGGCTTCGACGCGCGCTCCACCGACTAAATAAATCCACGCTGGACCCTCGCTGGGCGCCGCATCGGGTTTTTCAGGAGCTGGAACTTTAGCAACCGGCACATTGTCTAATGGCTTTGAAATCACTCCGCGTTCGATTGCTTTCACGCGTTCGCGAGCGATCAAGTGGCTGATTCCGTCGCGCTGGTACCAGACTCCTTGTGGACTCTCCCAGGCTTCGTCGACCGGAAAACTACTTCCATCGATCAACTTGAGATGAATACCCGGCGCCGGTTGCTCGATCGCTTTGTGCTGCGACTTTGTCCGCCTTGTCTTTGCTTTCTTCCCGTATGCCGCGCCGAAACAACAGACTACCAGTGCGCACACAATGACAAATCGCAATCTCGGGCTAAATGTGGTCATCTGAAATGAAAGTCTGTTTAGAGTTCCAGCGGATCGGCCAACGTCCTTTCAATCATTGTTTCTTGCGTAGCAACCGTCGCGAACGTGTGCGAAGCACCGAAGTAATTGCGCCACGCCACGTCAATCACCGCGGGGCTCAGCGCCAACGCGTGTCCATCAAACAGACAGATGTCTGTTAGGCGATCGAGCAGATCGCGTGGTTCGCACCCCTTCATCTGGCGATGTTCGATGCGATATTTATTCAGCACGTGATCGAGCGCCGCGTCATCGCATTCAATTCCGCGGTTGTAAGCCTGACGTTTGAAAATTTCGATGAAAGCGCGCGGTGTCGGCGGTTCAACCCGCGCTCGATAGCCCATGCGGCGAAGAAAGGCCTGGTCCGCAAGATCCTTCTCGTCAAGATTTGTTGAGAAGACCACAAGTTGTTCAAAAGGGACCTCAATCTTCTTGCCGGTATGCAAAGACAGATAGTCGACGCGACGCTCGAGCGGAACGATCCAGCGGTTCAGTAGATCCTGAGGCGCGACTCTTTGCCGGCCAAAGTCGTCAATAACAAGCGTACCGCCGTTGGATTTCATCTGAAACGGCGCTTCATAAAATTTGGCGGCGTCGCTCCAGGTCAGATCGGCGTTCTCCAAAGTCAGCTCACCGCCTACCACTACCAGCGGCCGGTCGATAAGAACCCAACGGCGGTCGTATTCAAACGGCGTAACTTCCGCTGACGCGGGACGATGGCAATGTGAATCAAACACGCGAATGATCTGCCCATCAATTTCCACTGCATAGGGAATCCATATAGCGCCGGGCAACGCACCGTTGATGCGTTCGGCGACGGCAGTCTTTCCCGTTCCGGGCAAGCCGGTCAGGAACAACGATCGTCTGGAATTGATGACACAGCCCAGCGTTTGCAAGAGAGATTCCGGCAGAATCAAATCGTGAAATGCCTGTCGCACGGTATCCATCGAAGCCGGGTGGGAAGGGATGGATTGCAAACGCATCATATGCGCGTAGTCATTCAGTGAAACTGGAGCAGCGCCGCTGTAACCGCAAACGGCCAGCAACCGCACCAGGCGGTCCCAACCATGGTCCAACATTGCATAGCGCGTCGAACCTACAGTGGTTTGCAGGCGCACTTCGATTAATTTCTCGCGATAGAGCTTTTGCAGAATTTCTTCGGTCAGCGCACGCGGCAAATGTAGTCGCTCAGCAACTGCGGTAGTTGTAGGCTCGGGAAGCATCGCAATATGCTTGAGCGCCAGTTCGCAAAGAAAGCCTTCACCAACTCCGAGATCCGCGATCTCTTCAGGCACAGGCGGACCCATTGCCTCAACTTCGGCGCGAGAAAGCATTGTTGTAGGCGACATCATGATTGTTCACCTTCCTAAGGCAGTTAAGTCGAACTATTGTCCGGCGGTCGCGACAGTGGCTGGAATTCCAGCCAGCGCGTTCCGGGCGGCCTCCGCTTGTTCCAGGTGGCCGATGCGCTTATAAAGATCGGCGAGCCGCCTCAGCGAAAAGCTTGAATTGGGATCGAGACGCCGCGCGTCTTCGTAGTACCTGATCGCGTCTTCTTCGCGGCCAAATCTTTCCAGCATCCGTGCGGTGTTCAAACTCCCAGTCAATGGCCCGGCTGCGCGCGCAAAATGTTTGAAAGCGTCTTGAAACTTACCGAGACGGCAGAGCGCCAAACCGAGATTATTGAGAATGCGTTCGTTGGTGGGTTGCAACTTCACGGCGCGCTTCAAACGATCGACGGCGGCTCGATAGTTTCCGTTTTGATAAAACGAGAAGCCCAGATTGTTAAGAGTCTCCGCATCTTCAGGTTCGACTTTTACCGCGCGCTCATACGAATCGCGAGCCTGATCGGCAAGACCTTTCTTGTCGTAAGCAACGCCGAGCAGGTTGTGCGCCTCAGTTAGCTGCCGGTCGAGAGAGGCTGCAGTTGACAGTTCAGTAATTGCTTCGTTGATCCGACCCTCAAGAAGATACGATCGGCCGGTTGCAAGGTGCTCTTTCGCGGAAGCCATTGCGTTGACTTTCGCCGGCGATGGGTTATGCACGTCCTGGACTCGTTCCACGCCGACGCTTGCAAACTTTTCGGCGTCCTTTTCTGTAGTGCGGCGCAGCTTATGATCGTCGCCGCGTCCAAATAGCCTGCCCAGCGCTTTGAAGGGAGCGGCCAAAACCTTGACCACTTTGTTGCCGCCCTTCTTCTGTTCCTTCACTGTGCCGGCGTCAGAGCCCGAGTCTTCAATCGCATTTACATCCGGGTCGCCTTCGCGTTCGGTTGTGGTAGCACTCCACATCGCAGTAGCAGCGATAGTCAGAACGAAAGCTATTACGATTGCAATTATTCTGCGCTTTTTCATGGTTCAACTCCTTACATCTTGCCAAGCGTATCCATTAGTTGGAGGAGTGCGGGGCCAAGGATCGCGATGAATAACGTCGGAAACAGAAAACACGCTAACGGGAACAAGAGCTTCACGGCGGCCTTTTGAGCTGCCTGCTCAGCACGCTGCCGGCGCTTTGTCCGCAGCGAATCAGAAAACACTCTGATAGCCTTCGCGATTGAAGTTCCAAATCGGTCGGTCTGAATCAGCATCGCGACTAAGCTGCGTAAGTCGTCAACACCAGTGCGCTCCGCCAGGTTGCGTAACGCCTCGTCTCTTTCCCGGCCCACTCGAATTTCCAGGTTTGCAAGTTCAAATTCTTCACTGACGTCCGGGTGCACCTGCTTTAACTCGCTGCTGACCTTCATCATGGCAGCGTTCAAACCGAGTCCGGCTTCAATCGAGATCACCATTAAGTCGAGGGCATCAGCCAGTCCCCAACGTACGCGCTGCTGTCGCGAACGAATCAAGCGACCGAGAATGTATCGGGGCGCGAAGAAACCCACGATGAAAGCCGCGAGAATCCAAAACAGCGCACTATTCAAGGGCCGCGCCAGAATCGCGCATGTCAACGCAATCATCGCCGGCAGAGTAGCCATCGTTAATAGCTGAATGGTTCGATAGATGATTGGCGCATGGTTCGATCTAAAACCGGCCTGCATCAACTTCTTCTGTAGTTTCTGAACCTCAGCAGCAGAGGCCGGGACCAGGCGATTAAGCGGAGTGGCGATTCGGTCGGCAAATCGTTCGCCAGCGTGCTCCTCGTCCAACGACACTGAAACAGTCGCTGAGCCGCCGGACGTGTTGGCGAGTCTCTTCAAGCGCTCCGTAGACGCGCTTTGCGGTCGCATAAACAACCAATAAACACCGAGCATGCCGAGCGTAATACAAACAAAGGTTGAGATGGCGATGATTAGAAGCATTGTCGTTCTCGGTTCCGTCAGTTAGTAGTCAATGGTCAGTGGTCCGTCTTTATGGTCGGTTGTTTCTTTGGTTGGGGGCCCATAGCCAGCACGTCTGTGGGAGTGGGTTGTCAGGTCGGATTCTGAGACGGACCACTGACCACTGACCACTGACTGCTAACATCTTTCAAATTTTTATGTTCAATATCTTCCGAACGATTAGCATGCCGGTAATCTGCATGAATATGGCAGAGGCAATCAGATAGTGACCTCGTTGGTCCTTCCAGAGCACCGCCATATAGTCGGGGTTCATGAACGTCACCGCGATGGCAACGAATATCGGCAAGCCGCAAAGCAGCCAGGCCGACAGTCGCGAGCTCGTGGTCAGCGTTTTTAGATCCCCCATGATCCGGAAACGTTCACGTATCGTATAGGCGACTTTTTCGAGTATCTCACCCAGGTTGCCGCCGGTTTCGCGTTGGATCAGAACGGCTGTCACGCACATTCTCAAATCGAGCAGGGGAATGCGCTCCATAAGGTTTTCAAGCGCGAGCTTCAGAGAAAGTCCGAGGTTTTGTTCTTCGTAGGTCTTGCGAAATTCACCGGCGATCGGATCCGGCATCTCTTCCGCCACCATGTGCAAAGATTCAGAAAATGCGTGTCCCGCACTAAGTGCCCGGCTCATCAATTCGAGCGCGTCAGGCAGATGTTCGAGAAATTGATCGAAGCGTCGTTTGCGTTTCCACCACACGTGCAGAAACGGCAACAACGCAGCGACTACGCCGCTCAAGATAACTATCGGCATTGAAATAGTGATGATGGACACGGCAAGTGACGCAAGTATGCCGGCCATCCCGGAAAACATGATCAGACGTGAAGGTGTAATGTGAAGGTCTGCCTGGTCGAGCATGCGTTTCAACTGAAGCGCAGTCTGCACTCGCAGCAGCGCCCGATTTAGCGCAGGTATCTCACTCATCAGTTCGTTGCGAGCGAGAACGACTTCGATATCCTCTGTATGCGCGGAGTGAAGTAAGGCTTCTGACAGCCGCTTCTGCAGTCGTTTGCGTTTAGCATCCGAGCCTTGCGTGGCAGCAAGATAGGCTCCGAGGACGAGGAACAAACCGAAGATGAATACCAGGAATGATAGAAGCATGGCGTTTATATTTCTTCAAAGAAAACTCGAGGTAGTTGTAGTCCACACGCTTTCAGTCGTTCAGCAAAGCGCGGCCTAATTCCCGTGGGGCGGAAACGGCCAATAACTTCTCCCTGCGCAGTCACACCTGTACGTTCGTACTGGAAGACTTCCTGCATTGTTATCGTGTCGCCTTCCATACCCGTGATTTCAGAGATTGAAGTCACGCGGCGAGTACCGTCTGACAGCCGGGCGACCTGCAGCACCAGATCGATCGCCGAAGCTACCTGTTGGCGCATGGCGCGTTCTGATAGCCGCATGCCTGTCATCTGAATCATCGTCTCCAATCGTGACAGAGCATCCCGTGGGGTATTCGCGTGAATGGTTGTCAAACTCCCATCGTGACCTGTATTCATCGCCTGCAACATGTCGATTGCTTCCCCACCACGGACCTCTCCGATAACTATGCGGTCTGGCCGCATACGCAACGAGTTTCGCACTAAATCGCGTTGGGTCACTTCGCCTTTGCCTTCAATGTTTGGCGGGCGGGTTTCCAATCGCACCACATGCGGCTGTTGCAG
>DASQPM010000157.1:0-3951 GCA_035643935.1 Pyrinomonadaceae bacterium
ACCCGCTTAATTATTACCGAATGCCTCGCCTCTTCTGATCTACGAGTTGCTTGAAAACTTGTAAGAAACCAAACTAGCCATCGTTTCGGTTTGAGTATGCATTGCTAGATTGCTGCACTAAAATCCACGCCGAAGTTCTTCCAGGAAGACAGCAAATGCGAAGCAAAGACCTCATCGATCTGGCCGACGACCCGAATCTAATCTCGGGCATTTACAATTATTGCGATCGCTGGTGCGAGCGTTGTGCTTTCAGCGGACGCTGTCTGCTTTACGTAACGGAGAAAGCTGATGAGGATAACGATCCCGCCAGCCGCGACATTAACAACGAAGCGTTCTGGCACAAGCTTGCTTCAATTTATGCCGAAACAAAGGAGATGATTTCGGAATGGGCTGAAGAGAATGGCGTCGATCTAAGTCCCAGCGTGCTCGCGGAAGCGGAGGAACAAAACGACCGGAAGCGCGCACAGACCAGAAACCATCCGCTCGCAAAGGCGGCTGAGGAATATGCCTTTACAGTGAATCAATGGTTCGAGAACGAATTTAAGCACGTCGAAGTATTCAGCGATACGAGTGCGGGATCGAACGAGAGTATTGATCAAGCTGACGATGCGAACGACTATCTCGAGGTAATCCGCTGGTATCAGTTTCTGATTGCAGTGAAGCTGATGCGTGGAATTTCGTCGCGGGTTGAAGAAGAGGAATATGGCGACGAAGAATGGCGCGATTCTGACGGTTCAGCGAAAGTGGCCCTGATTGCGATAGACAGATCCATTAGCGCGTGGAAGCTACTGGGCAAACTGCGTAGCGAGAATGCCGACTCTATTCGCAAATTGCTTCTGGACCTTGAGAAGTTGCGCTTGCATGCTGAAAGGGAGTTTCCTACCGCCCGCGATTTCATTCGTCCCGGCTTTGATGAGATAAGTTTAGATATACTGCAGTGACCAACCCGGCGACCGGAGCGCTAATGGCTTGTCTCTTTTGCGGAATTGTCACTGGTGAAGTAGGCGCGTCGATCGTCTTCCAGGACGATATTTCATTGGCCTTTCTCGATCACCGGCCGCTTTTTCCTGGCCATTGTTTGCTTGTTCCCAAAAATCACTTCGAAACACTGAGCGATCTTCCAACGGAGCTTGTCGGGTCGTTCTTTAGGAATGTGCAGTTACTAGCGCGCGCGGTCGAGCTGGCTCTGGAAGCTGAAGGCTCTTTTGTTGCCATGAACAATCGCGTCAGCCAGAGCGTCCCGCATTTTCACGTGCATATTGTCCCGCGCCGCAAAAAAGATGGCTTGAAAGGATTTTTCTGGCCGCGAAACAAATACGAAAATGAAGCCGAACTCCTCGGCGTGCAAAAATCAATTCAAGCGGCGATTGCCGCGATGCAGAAACCCCAGTAAAAACGCCGCTTTTATCTAAGTCCAGACTTGCGAAAAGTTTTTCGCAAGTCCTCAAAAAATAAAACACATAAAAAATTGCTTCTAAAACTGCCTTCGCGTATAACTCTCCCCGTCGCGAGGGTCACGGCCTTCGAGACCAACAAAGGGATCGGCGACCGATGTGGTGACACACGGAAGAGGGGAAAGACAGGCGGACTGTTAATCCTATTGACGCCTTGGGTTGAAGCCGAAAGGCTTTGCTAGAGGAAGCTGAGAGGCTTTCTCGAGCCATTCGGATAAAAACGAGTGGTACCCTTTAGGAAGGACCCGCTGAAGGGGGCGAATGGTTCGGCGCAAGCTGAACCGACGTTGCCGGGTCGTAACCGGAGGTGGAGGAAAAGCCACCAGACCAAAAACCTAACGGCACCGCATTCGAAAGGATGCGAGAATTGGTAAAACATTTCGTGTGCTGACCGAGGATCTAACTGACCGCCAGTTGGTCATCGGGATACAAATCGGCAGCCTAGTGTGTACATGCGAAGCTGCCATCCTTTTAAGAGCTTCGGCGATTATTAGGAAACGGATTGCGCTACTTTCAGCTTGCTGGAGGTAGCGTTTTCCGTTTTTGCAGTCCTGCCTAAGTACGTTATTATCTAATCACACGTTCAGATCAGATTTTGAAGCCGCGCAATTGCTCCTCGTCTCCCTGCGAGTATTGCGCCTATTCCTAAGGAGATTGATCATGACTGAAGCACGAATGCAGGAAACCCCTACTTACGCTCCCGGTACATTTTGCTGGGTTGAACTGGGAACTACCGATGGCGAGGCAGCGAAGAAGTTTTACACCGAGCTTTTCGGTTGGACCTTCACCGATAGTCCGGTTGGACCTGGCATGATCTACACCATGCTCAAGCTGGATGGAAAAGATGTTGGCGCGCTTTACACCATGCCGCAGGAGATGAGGGCGCAAGGCATCCCTCCGAATTGGTTGTCTTATGCGTCGGTGGCGAACGTCGATGAAAGCGCGGCGAAGGCAAAGGAACTCGGTGGGACTCTGATGAAGGAGCCGTTTGATGTTATGGATGTCGGACGCATGGCGGTGGTCCAGGATCCGACGGGCGCCGTGTTTGCTCTTTGGCAGGCGGGCACGCACGCGGGTGCGGGAATAGTCAACGTGCCGGGGGCGTTGGTTTGGAATGAACTGACGACCACGGATACAACCAAAGCCGGCGAGTTTTATAGCGGTCTATTTGGCTGGGGAATCGACAGGAAGACATTTGGGTCTACGGACTACACGATTTTTCAGAACGGCGACAGAGGAGCTGGAGGAATGTTCAAGCTGACTCCGGACATGGCCGACGTCCCGCCGTTTTGGCTGGTGTATTTCGCCGTTGACGACTGCGACGCGAAGGTAAAAAAAGCGGCTGAGCTGGGAGCTACTATAATCAAGCCGACTGCTGACATTCCTACCGTAGGTCGATTCGCGATCCTTCAGGATCCGCAAGGTGGGGCCTTCGCAATTATTAAGACTGAGCCTCAATCAGCCTAGTTTAGTGGACGGTTATTTCGGACTAACCGTGCAAAACTGCGAGCGGTGGCGAACGGATGCCGAAACTCAACTGCGACGTGTTGCGCGTGAAGAGATTCAGAGTTGAGTTTTTGCACCGGCTAGCCTCCGCTTGCCGTTTTTTGTAACTTGCTATTCTTCAGACGACCCGCAAACAGTAATTATGAAATCACGCATCGTCTGGCTTCTCTTGTGCTGCATCTGGGGCTCGACCTGGTTATTCATCAAGATCGGATTAAGAGATCTTCCTCCTATCAGCTTTGCTGCAATTCGTTTTCTCATCGCAGTTATTATTCTTGCCGCCATCATTCTTGTCAGACGACTTTCGCTGCCGCGTTCTTCCAAAGACTGGTGGCTGCTGGCTGGTACCGGCGTGCTGGCCTTTAGTCTTAACTACGGCTTGATCTTTTGGGGCGAGCAATACATTTCTTCCGGCCTTGCCGCCTTGCTGCAAGCCACCATACCAGCGTTTGGATTGGTCATTGCTCACATTCATTTACCCGCGGAGCGAATGACTCCGTTGAAGTTCGTTGGCGTCATCCTGGGCATCGCTGGCGTCGGCGTTATTTTTTCCAATCAACTGACGTTTGCTGGACCAAAAGCATTAGCCGGCAGTGTCGCTCTGGTCATTAGCTCGATCTGCGTGGCTTACTCGAATGTTTTGGTTAAAGCTTACGCCAGGAAATTGGAGCCGACAGTGATCGCCGGCGGCCAGATGTTTTTTGGTTTGTTCCCGCTGGCCATCGTTGGCTTCGCGACCGAAGGCAGCCCGCTAAGTTTTCATTGGACCAGACTGGCAATAATTTCCTTGTTCTACCTGGCCATCGTGGGTTCCGTGATCGCATTCATCCTGTATTACTGGCTGGTGCGCCGGATTGATGTGACCAAGTCAATGTTGATTGCATTAGTGACGCCGGTAACGGCGGTGCTGCTGGGCATGTTAGTGCTTCATGAAGAGATGAATTGGCGCACTCTGGTTGGCGGCGCGTTAATCATGAGTGGTATCGCTTTG